>CAMNGZ010000001.1 GCA_946538835.1 uncultured Clostridium sp.
TTAAAAAATCTTGTCCGTAGACAAGACTTTTTTGTATCTATTCTTTTTCAGATTTAATACATTGTGAAATAACAGCAATTCTTTCGCAAATAATGGATAAGGCATTGATTTTAGCTTTACTAGATAATTCAACAGGATTGCTTTGAACTCTTCCTTTTAAAGCTACCATATCTCCTTTGTGAATGCGTTGCTCTGCGATATTACATAGGGCATCAAACATAGTGACAGGAACGAAATCAGTATCATACTGATTTGTCTCATTATTTTTAAATGGTCGTTGACATGCAATAGTTAATTTTGTGTATTCAACACCATTGGATCCTTTTAACACTTCAACATCCTGACACACACGTCCTATGAGCATTACATAGTTATACATTTTACCTCCTTTTAAAAATCACTTAAGTGTAGCTATATAATACTAGAACCATAATATACATTCAAATATGTATTAAATCGAATTAAACCATTTAAATTAGATAAAATTTATAAAAAAACATCCATATCTTTAAAATATGGATATTTTATATTTAAGATATGAATATTTTTATACAAAATCAACTTAAAAATTAATTTGCATTATTTTTTGATTAAACAATTTTTAAAGTCCACTCTTCAGCATTTAACACAGTATCAACTAAACCATCATAGAATTCTGGTTCATGAGATACAAGGATAATTGTACCTTTATAATTTTGCAATACTTCTTTTAATGCTTCCTTAGCTAAATTGTCTAAATGGTTAGTAGGTTCATCAAGTACAAGACAGTTAGTCTCCTTAATCATAATCTTGCAAAGTCTAACCTTAGCTTGTTCACCACCAGATAATACAATCATAAGTGATTCAATCTTTTCTTTAGTTAAACCACAAGATGCAAGAGCTCCTCTAACTTCAGCTTGAGTCATAGATGGATACATGTCCCAAATTTCTTGTAAAGCTTGTTTATGAGATCCAACTTCTTCTTGTTCGAAATAACCAACTTCAAGCTTATAATCTAGCTTAACTTCACCGCTGATTGGTTTAATAATGCCAAGCATAGTCTTTAGCAAAGTAGATTTACCAATACCATTAGCACCTTTAATTACAACCTTATGTCCTTTTTCTATAACTAAATTGATAGGACGAGTTAATGGTTCATCATAACCGATTACTACATTATCAAGTGATACAACAAAACGACCACTAGATGGTGCTTCATTAAATCTAAATGAAGGCTTAATTTGTTCTTGAGGTTTATCAAGAATAACCATCTTATCAAGTCTTCTTTGTCTTGACTTAGCTAAATCTGTAGTGGCAACACGCGCTTTATTTTTAGCAATGAACTTTTCAAGCTTATCGATTTCTTTTTGTTGCTTATCATAAGCCATTTGTTGATGTAAAAGTTCTGTTTCATGTAATTCCATAAATGTTTCATAGTTACCAGTATATCTACGCATATTACCAGCTTCAAGGTTATAAATAACATTTACAACTTTATTTAAGAATGGAATATCATGTGATACAAGAATAAATGCATTCTCGTAATTTAACAAATAATTTGTTAACCAGTTAATGTGTTCAACATCTAGGTAGTTAGTAGGTTCATCTAGAATTAGAATCATTGGGTTTTCAAGTAATAACTTAGTTAATAATACTTTTGATCTTTGACCACCTGATAAATCAGTAACATCTCTATCATAACCAAGATCTCCAAGACCTAAACCATTACCAACTTGTTCAATCTTTGAATCAATATTATAGAAACCACTAGCATCTAGTTCAGATTGAATTTCACCAATTTCTTCCATCATTTGGTTAACTTCTTCTTCACTTGCGGTAGTCATCTTATCATACATACCAAACATTTCTTGTTCCATTTTAAAATATGAATCAAATGCAGTACGTAAATATTCTTTGATTGTAAGACCTTTTGCAAGTTTAGTATATTGATCAAGATAACCAATAGTAACATGCTTAGCCCATTCAATTTTACCTGAATCAGGAACAATATTACCTGTAATAATATTTAAAAATGTTGTCTTACCTTCACCATTATTACCAATAAGACCAACGTGCTCACCTTTATTTAATTGGAAAGTTGCGTTCTCAAGAATTGTTCTTTCACCAAATCCATGAGAAACATTCGTAGCTTTTAAAACTGACATAAAAAATCACCAAGTAAGATTATAACAAAAAATAAACTAAACTCAAGAATAAAACTTGAATTTAGTTTATCTTTTTACTTTTCTTTAACAAGTGTAATAACTAAATGATTAATAAATATAGTTTGACATAGACAATCTATATTGTTTTTATTATAATCTTGCAAATATCTACCAATACCCTTGCCTAAATATTTAGAATAAGCTTCTTTAAAAGTCCATAATTCGTATTTATCATCGAAATCATTAGCTTCTAAAATTTCATCTTTAGTTGCAACAAATTCTAACGCTTTTAAATCTCTCTTTTGTCTAACCTCAATATCAAGACCAACATTCTTCTTATCTAACACAAAAGCTAAATAAGTTCCACTATGAGAAACACTAAAATTATAATCATAATCCTTATAAACAGGTCTTTTATTATCTTCTCTTAAAATGATAATATCACGAGCCTCTTTATTTAATAATTTAGCTAATTCAATCTTAGGAATCGAATGTGATAACAAATGAAGTATTCTATCTTCTAAATTTTGAAACTTTTCAATTTTTAAAATTTCTTCATCTGTCAAATACTTATAAAAATATTTTTTAAGTAATTCAAAATTATCATTTTTTGTATCATATACCAAGATATCACTATCTAATACATTATATTTATTAAACATAGACACCTCTTAAAAAAATAGAGTCTATCTCTATTTCATATTTGTCAAATAATCATTAGCATGCTTCAAAATAAGACGATCTGAATCATAAGTTAATATTCGATTAGCTTCATCAAAATTAAGCAAGAATAATTCGTGAACTTCGCTCTCTTGTCTTTTTAAATCATTGATACACTTAGCTTCAGCTAAAAAGTAAACAACATCTTTAACAACATTTTTTTTAGGACTATAAGAGCTTACCTCTCTAAAGCTTGTTAAAAAAGTTACATCAAGATTAGTCTCTTCCTTAATTTCTCGACGTGCAGTATCAATTTCATTTTCATCTAATTCAACATGTCCCTTTGGAAGTGAAAAATGGCCTAGATTCATTTCCTCAATAATAAACTTAATTTCATTATTCATTTTAGTGAAGACTACAGCTCCACAACTTTTTTCTTTAGTCATATATATTCCCCTTAAACTATAATTTTTATAATTATAGCATACTTATAATATAATTCAAATTATTATGAAATCTTAACAAAGTTAAACTTATTTCTACCACTAGACTCTTCTTCTGCTAAAAACTTATCCTTATTCTTAAATTCAAATTCTTGATGTTCATCTTCAGCTTTATAGAAAATAGTATCATTATCAGTTAACACCTTAACCTCTAATTTATAAGATGATTCGATATAAGATTTGTAATTATTAAATACAGTCTCTTCATCTTTATTTTTAAAATAGACACAAGTTGTATATGATTTACCTTTATCAATAAATTGACCAAGTGAATCAAATGGATCAATTGATTCAAAATATAATTTTAATAAATTAGCATAGCTAGTCTTATTAGTATCATATACAATAAGTACACTTTCTCTAAAATCATTTTCACCATGTTTAGTTTCTAAATAAGTAGGATTAAGAGTAGTTCCACCAGCATAACCACTAATTACTTTTAGAACACCGTCTTCTTTATAATATGGGTGAGCCATACACCAGAAACAACCACCTGAGAATACAGTTCTTCTTATATTAGTTTCAGATACAAAGTATGACTTAGATTCAAATTCAATTTTGAAATTATATTTCTTTTTAAGCAAATTAATAAATTTAACATTTGATGTATAGATATGCTTAAATTCAACATTTCTTAAATATAAATCATCTATAATATTATCGAGTTCATCTTGATAACCCAACAAATACATCTTAGATCTATATGAAATAATATGCAAGTTATCATAAGAAATAACAAAATTCTTGTTATTAAATCCATTAATATTATTTAATGTAAACAGCATATCTTTATAATGAGGTGATTTTTTAAGCACCTCATCATGACTTTTTGCAAAATCTCTTCCGTTTTTATACAATTTTATTTCCATATTTACTCCTCATAACCATGATCAAACTTTACTTCTATTTTAATACGTTTGTTGTTAATTTTCTTGTTTAATGCTTCTAAAATTTCCTTATTAGTCATTTTAAACTTATATGGCACTAATAAATCAAAGACCAAAATAGTAAGTCTCTTATGATTGATAACTCGTAAATCATGGTAAGATAATTCATTTGATATTTCTCCTATGCTTGCATCTAATAATTCATTATATTCTTTGATTCTAGGATCGTTAATACTAGCCGGATCCATGTGAATTGTTAAATAAACATGGAATTTTTCAAACACTTTATCTTCAATATCTTCAGTATAAAGATCAATTTCTTTAAAATTAGAATTTTCATCAACCTCAACATGCATAGTCATATAACACATTTCAGGACCATACATATGACAAATCACATCATGAGTACCAATAACTTTATCAAATGATTTAACATAATCATCTATCTTTTTTACAAATTCTTTATCTTGAGGCTTTCCAATAATGAAATCGGCTTCTTCTTTTACTAATTTAATGCCAGATACTATGATTAAAATAGATTCAAGAATACCAAGAGTTCCATCAATTGAGAACTTAGGGTCAATTGAATTAATCATCAAAACATAATTAATAATTAAACCTATAATCAAAAATAATGCTCCAAAAATATCAGTTAATGCGTCAACTGCATTATCATGCAAATTTGCAGATTTAATCATCTTAGCTAATTTATTATATATATAAAATTGATACAATTTTATTATAATAGTCAAAATTAATATAACAATAGTCACAATAAATAATTGCGAACTAATACTAAACACTTCATAATTTATCAATTTTTTAACACTTGTAACAAGTATAGAAACGCCAATCAAAAGAATAAGTAATGAAACAATTAACCCTGAAACATATTCTATTCTTTGATGTCCAAATGGATGTTCCTTATCAGCAGGCTTTTTTGACAAATGAAAGCCAAGAAGCGTTATAATATTACTTGAAAAATCACTTAAAGAATCAATTGCGTTTGCTATAACAGATACACTATTAATAATTAAACCAATTGACAATTTTGTTACAATCAAAATAAAGTTGGTGATAACACCAATGATTGCTGCTAAAACACCGAATTGATTACGAGTCTTAATATCTAAAATATTATTCGGATTGTCTATTTTCTTTTTAATAATAAAATCAATTAACATTATAAATCATCTCTTGATTAATTATAACACATATATAAGTATCAAGTAACATTGATTATTTAAATTAATTTATTTTTGAATTATAATATAGGTAAATGGAGGAATTCATAATGAAAAAATTTTTTAAAGAATTTAAGGAGTTTATTTCTAAAGGAAATATACTTGATATGGCAATTGGTGTAATTATTGCCGGAGCATTCAGCCAAATTGTAACTGCATTAACAAATAAGATTTTAATGCCACTTATCAATTCACTTCTTGCGCCTGCAACAGGTGGAGATAAGATTTATACAATTTTATGGTCAAGCAAATTAATGTATTCTGCTGATGATGTTTCTAAACTTGATGAAGCAGGAAAGGCAGCATTAAGTGCATACCAATTAGGACCAGACGGTGGTTATTATTCTAAATTATTCTTTATCGATTGGTCATCATTCATTGAAGCCATTATTAACTTCATCTTCATCGCATTAGTTTTATTTACTATCACTAAAATCTTTATTTCAATAAATAAGAAACGTGAAGAATTAAAAAATAAGATTAAAACAGATTTAGAAAAAAAATTAGGCAAGAATGAAGACAAAGTCGAGGAAATCGAGGAAGTTAAAGAAGTTGAAACTCCAGTTACTGAACCTGCAGTAACTAATGAAAATCAAGAAATCATTAGCTTGTTAAAAGAAATCAGCGACAAATTAAATAAATAAAATAAGAGGTTATTAGAGAACTTAACTGTTCTATTAATAACCTCATTTTTAATTTATAATAATTAATGTTCAAATTGAGAATAATATAATTCTTTATAAAAGCCATTCTTATTTAATAATTCATTATGACTTCCACTTTCAATCAAGTTTCCATCTTTCATTACTAAAATTTTATCAGCCTCTTTAATAGTTTGCAGTCTATGGGCAATGATAATTGAAGTGTGACCTTCCATTAATTTATCAAAAGCTTTTTGAACCATAATCTCGGTACGTGTGTCAATATTTGATGTAGCTTCATCGAGAATTAAAATATTAGGATTTCTAAGCATTAAACGCGCAATACAAATTAATTGCTTTTGTCCTAAAGAAACAGAATCATCATCTGAAATTACTGTGTCATAACCATTAGGTAAATGCATAATAAAATCATCAGCATAAGCTTTCTTGCACGCTTCAATTACTTCTTCTTTAGATGCACCTTTTTTAGCATAAGCTACATTTTCAAATACAGTTCCTTTGAATAACCAAGTTTCTTGTAAAACCATTCCGATATTTTCTCTTAATGATTCTCTTGATAAATCCTGAATATTTTGATTGTCTATAAGTATTTCACCTGAAGTCACATCATAAAAATGCATCAATAAGTTAATTAAAGTTGTTTTACCACAACCAGTAGGTCCAACTATGGCATAATGTTTGCCATGTTCAATTTCTGCATTTATATCTTTTAAAATTAATCTTGAATCATTATATCCAAACGAAACATTATTAATTTGAATTTTGCTATCAGTAAGTTCTAGTTTTTTATTAGAATCTTCAATTTGAGTTTCCATAATTAAATCATATACTCTCTTTAATGATGCGAAAGAATTAGTTAGTTCTGTCGCTACACTAGAAACATCATTAAAAGGTTTAGTATATTGATTGGCATATGTTAAAAAAGCACTAAGTTGACCAACACCAAATAATTCATTTGGTTTGTTGTAAATAATCATAATTGCACCAATTGTTGCAACAAGAGCATAAACAATATTATTTACAAATCTAGTAGATGGATTAGTTAAGCTAGAATAGAATTGTGCATCAATTCCTGCTTTATAAAGCTTAGCATCTAACTCATTAAATTTTTTAATATTTTCTTCAGTCATACCATAAGATAACACAATCTTTTGATTTGTTATCATTTCATTTTCAAATCCGGACATCTCACCTTTTATATCAGTTTGAATTTTAAATGTTTTAAAAGTATGACTTGAGATAAATTTAGCAACAAATATTGATAATGGAGTTAATACAATTACCAATAATCCTAAAATCCAATTCATATATAACATTAATCCAATAGTGATTAAAATAGTCAATATACCAGTTGTAAATTGTGTAAATCCTTGAAGTAAACCATCTGCAACTTGATCAGTATCATTAATGATACGTTGCATAACATCACCTTCAAGATGTGAATCAAGATACTTAACAGGAACATTTAATATTTTTTTAAATGCATCCTTTCTTAAATCGAAAATAACCTTATATGTTATTCTGTTTAACATATAATTCATCAAAAATCCAAATATAAACCCAATTGAACAAATTATAATTAACATATATATCAAATTATTTAAATTTGACATTTTGAAATCTGGTTTAGAAGAAAATAAATCAATTGCCTTACCGATAAAGACAGGGCTTATCAATGTCGCAACAACAAAACATAGTGCTAGAATAAATGAAACAACTAACCCCAAAATATATTGCTTAGCATACTTAAATAAGAATTTAAGTAACCCTTTATTTTTCTTTTTATTCATTTATTCCACCTCCTATATGTTGAGATTTGCATATTTCCTGATAAACTGCATTATTCTTAAATAATTCATCATGAGTTCCATATCCAACAATGTTACCCTTATCAAGAACAACTACCTTATCACAATGTAACATATCACTAGCTCTTTGTGAGATTTCAATAATAGTCTTATTGATACTCTTTAAAGCTTTTGTAAGTTCCAAGCTAGTTTTAAAATCAAGAGCTGACTTTGTATCATCTAATATCAAAACATCGCTATTTTTAGCTAATGCCCTCGCAATCGCAAGACGTTGTTTTTGACCTCCAGATAAATTCTTACCACCTTGATATAAAACTTCATCCAACTTATCTTTTGTATTATTTACAAACTCACTCGCTTGTGCAATATCAATATATTTCATTATTTCTTCATCAGTAATATCTTCATTACTAAGTCGAATATTATCACGAATTGTTCCTGTAAATAAGATAGCCTTTTGGAATACTTGAGATATATTTTTTCTTACAAAATCTAATTTGTAATCTTTAATATCATTACCATAAAATAAAATCCTACCACTTGTAACATCGTAGAAACGATTTAAAATATTTGCCAAACTAGTTTTACCACTACCTGTACCACCAATAACACCTAGAATCATACCTTTTTTAATTGTTAAATTGATATTACTTAAAGCGTTTAATGATTCTGTATTATATTTAAATGATACATCTTCAAGCACAAATGGTGTATCATTTTTAAATGAATCTAAATGACCATCTTTAATTGAACTAGATTTGTCAAAAACTTGATTAATTCTTTGACTAGAAGCACGAGCTTTTGTAAAAACTACTACAAGGTTTGCGACAACCATTACTGCTAACTGAATTTGAATAAGATAATTATATAAGGATTGAATATCTCCTTGTAAAAGATTACTAGATTTAAAATTTAAACCAGATACGTATAACACAAGAATAATTGCTATATTTGTAATCATGAATACCATTGGGTTTAATAGTGCATTGATTTTTCCAATATTAATCTGTATATTTCTTAATGAAACACCTTCATCACAATATCTTACAAATTCTTCTTTTTCTCTATTAAAAGCTCTAACAACTCTATTACCAGAAATATTCTCTTTAGTAATATTAGTCAAATTATCTAATTTAGCTTGTGCAATCTTATTCTTCTTTACTTGGATACGCATCAATAAAATAATAATAAAGAATAACAAAATACCACTACACATAAATATAAATCCAGCTGTAGTATTCTTAATAAAAGACAAAACAGTAGCACCAATTATTAAAAATGGTGCACGTATTACTAAACGTATTAGCATGGCAACACTTGATTGAACATTATTTATGTCACTATTTAAACGAGTTAATAAACTTGAGGTAGAAAAATCATCTAATTCTTTAAATAATAATTAATTAATATGTTTAAATAAATCATTTCTTATATCAGTACCCACTCCTTGTGATACTCTTGAAGCCATAAACTGGCATACCAAAGTGCTTAATAAACCAATAATAGCGAATAATAATAAAAGTCCACCACGAGATAAAACAAATTTTACTTGCTCATCTTGATTATTAAAAGACCCATTAATCCCCTTATCAATCATGTTACCTATAATAAGAGGTACTAATAATTCAAATATTACTTCAACAAACTTGAACATAGGTCCAAGTATAACTTTTACTTTATATTTTTTTAGATATTTCATATATAATCTAAACATTTAAATCACCTACAGGTTGTATTATAGCACTTATGTGGTATACTTTAAATATAAAAACATGCTATTATATATACTAGAAAGGTATAGATTGTATATGGATATTAAAGAATTAAATTATTATAAAGAAGTCGTAGAATGTGGTTCAATTTTAAAAGCTAGTGAAAAGCTGCACATCTCTCAACCTCCTCTATCAAGAATGATGAAAAATCTAGAAATTGAACTTAAATGCCAATTATTCATAAGAGGTAGAACATTAAAGTTAACTGAAGCTGGGAAATTATTATATGAAAAAGCTCAGGCTATACTTGATTTGACTAATTCTTCTTTAAGAGAATTAGAAAATCTAAATAAAACTGAAGGACATACCTTAAATATTGGTATCGTATCATCAAGTACTTCTCTTTTATATAATAAAAATCTAACAAATTATTATAAAAAGCATCCAAATACTAAATTTAAAATTGTTGAATCTAACACATTTAACTTACTTGATATGTTAGATAAGCGAATTATAAATTTAGCAATAACACGTACTCCATTTGATACAACGCAATATAAAACTATTCAATTTAAGCAAGAACCGATGGTATTAACAAGTAATACTTTTTTAGGTGAAACTATTAAATTAAGTGACATTTCTAATAAAAAAATTGTAATATATCGAAGATTTTCAAAAATTTTATCTGATTTATTTAAAAGAAATAATCTAATATTGAATATAGTTGCATTAGTAGATGATGCTAAAACAGCAATCCTTTTGGCTAATACACTAGGCGTATCTGCAATTGTTCCAGAGGGGGCTTATAAAACAATAGGCAAAGATATATATTCATCTATAATAGACGAAAAAAGTCTAGTAACTTCTCTTACTGCAGTTACTAGACTAGATGAAGATATAGAAGAAAAATATTTAGATTTTATTAAATATTTATCTCTATAGATCAAATTCACCATATTCACAACCCATATTTTTACAAGTTAAATCATCAATTAATTTATATTTTTTTCCTTTTCTATAAATTTTAATGTTGCAAATACCATTTCCACCATTCCAAAGGTTGGAGAACTTCTTTTCACCATTAGGATCAATGTATCTTACTTTTATCATATCATTTTTATTACAACTTCCATTTAAATAATATACATAATCCTTGTTCTCTTGTGAAACATGCCAAATGATTTGATCACTTGTTTCTTCACAATCAAATTTAGTTTTAACTAATGTATGTAATTTAGAAAAATTAAATTCATACATTTTCCCTTCAATAAAGAAAGCACTTAAGAGCTTTCTTTTTATTTTTATGTTATAAACCTTAGGGCAACCTCCACCTATATCAAATACACTATTTTTGTATTCTTTATTATACAAATTAGAATATATATTATTACTAGACAACCAGACCCATGGACTTGTAAATCCACGTCCCCAGTTCTTATCTGCATAACCAAATGATTTATCAGGAATTATTGAATATTTTTTGCCATTTAATTCGATTTCACCACTATAAGAAGATTTCATACCTTCAGCATGCCAATACATTTGGAAAGCTTTAATAAAACGAAGAAATTTACTTGTCCCATATCCAACATTAAATGGTACTTCTTTTTTTATATTTATATTCCATTTAACACTACCTAAATCACTAAATGCGTTTAAATATCCAATATCATCTTTTGTTATTTCAAATTCTCCAGTTGAATTAGTTTCATTAAGATTACCATATTTTGATTCAACGCTAAATGGTATATTATAATTTATATTAACTGAATTTAAATCAATGAACTTATTTAATTCAATCTTATCTTTACCCCAGTGTCCAATTTTAATCATCAAAAATTTAGGTTTTTTAGTTTTTAAGCCAAGATCAAATTCTCCTTTAGCTTTAGGATTAGTAATAAAAAATTCCAAAAAGAAAGGCACTTCATTATTGTCTTCATCTCTTGCGGTAAAACTATGCCACCACCAATCATAACCATGGCGTGAGAATGATTCGGTCAACATGCATCTATCTTTATCAATACTTTTTTTGTTAAACATATGATCACCTCTTTATTTTAATTATATCTTTAAAAAGAAAAAAAGTAAGGATTTTCCTTACTTTTTAGTAGTTTTCTTTGTTGAACTTGAAACTTTTTTAGTGGCAGTTGCTTTTTTGGTTTCGCTACTACTCTTTTTAGTTGCAGTCTTCTTTTCAGAAGGAGCTTTAACCTTTAAAGTATTAGAAGATGTACGAGTAGTTGATTCACTATTTTTATTAAGTTTCTTAATTTCAGCCTTAGGCTTTGGAACTTCTTTTAAAATACTAGGATTTTCAGGACTATCTTTAAGAACAACTTTTTTACTAGCAACTGCTTTACGATTAGCTCTTCTTTCTAAATCTTCTAATGTATATTCACGGCGAGTAATTAATTCTTGTCCTTTAGGAATGGCAAGACCATGTTTTAACATTAAATTTCTAGTCTTTAATTCATAAGTGGCTTCAATAAATCTCTCAGATACACCACGAACTAGCACTTGTTGACCATGTTTAAATGGTGCTTGTAGTATATAATACATTGTAGGGCAATTAGATAAAGCTTCGAATTCAAGATTTTGTACATAATAATAGAAACGTGCTAAACGTTCAAGTGAATCATCACCATCTGCAAAGAAATTATCAATATCTGCACAAATCTTAACATAATTTGTAGCAGCTTTCTTACTTGCAGACATATTAGTAATAATTGGTTTTAACAATGGATAGAATCCGATAATCAATTGTAAGAAATCTTTTGTTTCAGCTTTTCTTAATGAAGCTAATGTAATAAAGATTAATACAATACCTACAAGTAACATCGCATAAATATAGAAGAAACGAGATAAGATATAATTTCTCTTAGCTGCTTCAATTCTTACCAAATAAAGATATGAATAATCATCTGATACATGATCAGGAACAAGTACAGGAATATGTTTAACTTTAGTGGATTTAGCTTTGCTTAAACCTTTTCTAATAGCTAATTCTTGTAACTTGTTAGTCATTTCTCTGTCATATTCAATCTTAGAGAATGTCGAACCAGTTATTTCAATTTCAAATAATTGCTTCTCTAAAATAGCACTTTCTACAATATTACTTCTAAGTTGACCTGTAAGGTCCGTAATAATTGTAATTGCGAATGAAAGAATAGTCATTGCAAATCCAATTTGTTTTAAGGCTTCAATTTGACTCATGACTACAGAAATAATAGCTAAAAAATATAAACCTAATTTTAAAATTTTAGCAAGTCTATAACTAGACTCAGATGCATACTTAAATTTAAGTGCACTTTCGGTTAAACTTCGATCTTTTACTTTGTTCATAAATAGTCTCCATAAAACCCTTTTTAAACTAAATATATTATATATAATTAATTTCAAAATGTCAATTATTGTCGAAAAACAAGTGTTTTTTTAACTTACAATCGTACTAGCATCTTCAATAGTTAAATTTTGGAGCCATTTGCCTCTTTTAACTAAGATAAAACCTAGTACTGATTTTAATATGTCGAGACCTCTAACAATTAAATAAATATAGATAATATTTAAGTTAGTCGCCATAGCTAATATCCATGAGACTGGTACATATACTACTAGCATAAAGCCTGTATCAAGAATTAATGTCTCAAGAGTTCTTCCACCAGCCTTTAGTGTATAATAATAAATAATAGAAAGACAATTAGCGAATAACAATACACCATAGATAATAATTAATTTAGTTGCAATCTTCTTTTGTTCATTATCAATTTCTTTAAAAATGTTAGGTAATACAAATGAAGTTGCGACAAGTATTAATCCTGTAAATAATGATAAATATATACCTAAGAAACTTAATTTTTTATTGTCATCACGAGCTTTTACAAAATCCCCTTGTCCTAGATCTTGTCCTACAATCACTCCAATACCAACAGATAAACCTTGAATCAAAATTGTGATTATATTAGATATTGTTGTTAGTACAGAAATAGCAGCAAGTACACCATCTCTTTGACTAAAAGCTAAAGTTTGTAAAATATTACCAAGCGCAAATCCAATTTCATTAATAAATAACAAATAAGATTTAGATAAGATTTTCTTAACAATACCTTTTTCAAATTTAAATGGTTTAAATACGTTTCTAAAGAACAAAAACTTCTTTAACCTAGACAATCCAATTAGGAACAACATTTCACAAATACGTGAAATAATGGTTGCATAAGCAGCTCCTTTAGCCCCTTGTTTAAGACCCAATATGAATACCAAATTTAAAATAGTATTTACTACAAGCGCCACTATTGATGAATACATCGCATATTTAGTTAATCCCATTTCACGGTAGGTTGTCGAATAAATATACCCAATAGTAAATGGAATATAAGATATAGCAATTAGTCTAAGATAATCCATAGCTTCATTAAAAATAAGATTTCTATTAGTATCAGATTTACAGTATTGCCATACCAAATGATGACCAAAGATATATATTATAGGAATTATTATAAGTAAGAAAATAAATGAAGATATAATCTTAAATCTATAGCAATCTCTAATTCTATCATAATCTTTCTTACCAGTGAATTGTTGAATAAAAACACCAGCACCTTCTAATAAACCGAATATTGCCAAATTGTATAAATACGTAACCTGGTTAGCAGCATAAACACCTGAGACAGCTTCATTAGAAACTGTACCAACCATAATATTATCTAGGAATGAAACCAAAAATGTGACAAACCCTGATAACATGACAGGTAAAGCAATTTTAATAAATTTAGACAAAAAAGTTTTATCTTTAAAGCATGAAAACATACTAGAACCTCATTTCCATAAGATATTATCACATATTAAACAAAAATTAAAGTTTTTGGACCAAAATGGCGCAATAAAACTATATTTTGCTTACAATATTTGATATAATGTAAGATGTTTGAGGTGAAGTATGGAAAACAGTCGTACTGTAAAAACACATTCTTGGCTATTTAGCTTTCTTATGTTAATAATACCAGGAATTAATATTATTTATTTAATAAGTCTTGCCCTTGGCTTATCACATTATGACTCTAAAATTTCACTTGCAAGAGCTTTAATAGTTGTACTTCTTGTAATTATAGTATGTCATTTTGGATTTGTTGTAATTAAATTATCAATAAATGGTTCAACATTTGAAACACTCGGACAAGGGATTAAAGAATATTATATAAATATCTATAACAATCTTGTAGAAAGTATTAAATCATTCAAATTTAAAAATATTTTCAATTCAAAATAAAAGAAAAAATCAGTCAAATTGTTGGGATCAAACAAAATGACTGATTTTTTTATGCTTTAGAAACACCATCAACTATATCAACTAATAGAACTTCTGGCATAATTTCAGTTTTAGAATAATATTCATTCATAACTTTTTCTTTAAATGATTCAAAATCACTAGTTTTAATTAAGGCAATCGCACATCCACCAAAACCAGCTCCTGTCATACGAGATCCAATCGCTCCACTATTTCTAGCAGCTTCGGTTAATGAATCCAAATGGAAACCAGTAACTTCATAATCTTCTTTTAATGACATGTCAGAAGCATTTAAAAGCTTACCAAGAGTGTTAATATCTCCTTTATTCAATGCTTCTACAAATTGATTAACTCTAGATTCTTCACTAACTACGTGCTTAATTCTTTTTTTAATATTAATATCATCAATGAAACTTAAAGCTTCATCTAAATCATCATTACTTAACTCACATAAATTTTTAATATTATAATGATTCTTTAAAACATCTAAAGCTTTGTTGCATTCAATTACACGTTCATTATATTTAGATTCAGTTAATTTTCTCTTTTTGTTGCTCTTAAGAACAACAAATGAATAATCATCAATTGACATCGGACAATATTTATAATCAAAAGTTGCACAATCTAAAAATAATGCATTATTCTTCTTACCAAGAGAAATAATAGCTTCATCCATAATACCACTTGCAACATTACAATAATTATTTTCTACATCTTTTCCATATAAAGCGATATTTTCTCTTGAGATATTAAGATTTAATATATCAGATAAGAAATAGAATGTTAAATCTAAAATAGCAGCACTACTTGATAAACCTGAGCCAACAGGAATACGAGAATCATAATAAATATCAAATCCAGATTCAAATTTGATACCTTTCTTTTTCAAAGTGTAAAATACACCAACTGTATAAATGGCCCATTCAAACTTATTATCAAATTCTAAATGTTCTAAATCAGTTACAATTATAGAATCAAAATTAGTTGAATAAATTCTAATCTTATCATCATTTCTTTTTGCTACATTAGCATAAATATATAGACTGATACAGGCCGGCAAAACATGGCCTCCATTATAGTCAATATGCTCACCGATTAAATTAATTCTTGCGGGAGCTTTATAAAAGTATTCAGGTTTTACCCCGAATACTTCTTTAAAAGTCTTATTTTTCATCTTTTATACCAGCTGCAAGCTTAACACATTCGTAAGCTCCGTTATAGTAACCTTCCTTCTTAAGCGTATTAATACGATTAATCATATGTTTCAATAGTGATTTATCGCTAATTAAACTATCAAGCATTTGGTTCATTTGAGCCTTTTCAGGACATTCAAATGTTCCATCACCCATTTGACTAGAATAAATTGCACCATAGACTTCATGTCCACCAATGTGACGCATAAATACCTTAGGAATAGGATAATATGCTAATTCACTTGGTTTTGTTACAAGTAAATCTGCTTCAGGCATTAGTAAATTTGTTGAATAAACAGCTTCAAAAATGTTGTCATTGCAAATACAATATACGCCAGTTGGATCACTTGTTCTTAAAGTTTTTGCAAATACTTTAAATGATTCATATTGGTTAAAGTAATTTTTAGTACTTTCAATATTCTTAATTTTCTTAAGCATTTCATAGTAAACATTCTCATGATCACCAAAGTTAATAAATAAAGTAACCTTCTTTTGGTTAATATAAGGTACTAAATGCTTAACCATGTTTAAGAATAATTCAAATCCTGCACCAGCACCACCAACAGTCATTAATATTCTAAGTGGCTTACCTGATTCTATTCTTTCTAATCTCTTTAAATTATCTTCTTCAAGATTAACTAAAAGCTCGTGATCAATATAACAACCAGTCATCTTAATTGAGTCATCAGGCATTGGTTTTAAAGGCTTCTTATCAAAACCACTTAGCATCTTGTATCCAAGATATGTAAATGGAGTTTGTACAGCATGAATTGCACCTTCAGATAAATGTAGTGCCATAGGCCAGTTATCAGGAATTGCATTTACGACATGAGTCATACCAGCATGAATTGCTGCTTGGCTTGGCCATGCATGAGTTGCAATATATGGAATATCCTTTGGAATATTTCTAAAAATAGGAGTTAATAATTCAGAATTCTTTTGGTCACCAGCATTATAAGTAATTTTCTTAAATCCTTCACTATTCAATGGTTCCCATACAAATTTATTGAAAAGCTTATTCCTTTGGCTGATTCTAGATCCTAAAGAATATAAATTATTTTGATATCTAATCATCTTACTACCTGTTTGATCAAAACTAGCAAGGTCTAGCCAAACAGGTGTGAATCCTAAAGCTTTAGCACAGCTAGCCATAGCCATAGATATTCTATAATGTCCAAAGCCCATTCTGATATTTCCTACAATAAGTGGTTTTTCAGGCCATGATTCGTTTGCATTTTTAAACACAATATTGCTTGCATCCATAAAATCAAGAGTTTTAATTGATTCAAAGCCTATTTTATAATCTTTATTTGAATCATCTCCAAATTTTCTTAAAAATTTCTTTTTACTCTTATTAGCTTTTTTAACAACTTTTTTAGGAATAGGGTTCCCAAAAATAACACTTGTCTTATCTTCCATTTAAAACACCTCTTGTTGTGTCATAAGCTATATTTTTCTTTGTATTATCCATTTCATAGCTTATATAAATAATTTCATTTTCTTTTCTAAATTGAACGTTTTTAGCGTTTTTAAATAAATTTAAAGCTTCAGCTAAAATTTCTTTTTTCTCATCGTCATAGCAAGAAATATTATCGCTTGTCATAAGAACACTTGAGAATAAAGAATTAATAGTAATTAAAGCTAGTTTTTGTTCATTTGATAATTCAATATTATTGTCTCTTAATAAGAACACGTCTGAATCATTTAAGAATAAATGCTTGTCAAATAAAGATCTATATACCGTATTTTGAACCGTATTTTTTGTTGAATTTCTTTCACGATGAAGTAATCTCATATAAGGAACATCATCAAATTTTAAAGAAACATCTGGTCCTACTCTTAAATAATCAAAGTTTTCATAACTATTAAATAAGTTAGCACCACAACCTAAAATTAATTTGTCAGACAATATTTCTCTTAAGAAATTATATGTATATTGTTGCCATTCAGCTCTAGTATAACCATCTGGTACGATAATAGATGCGCCATAAACAAAATCAAGTTTAAAGAAATCGAAACCTAAATCTTTAAAATAATTTAAAGATTTTCTAACATATTCCTTAGCTTCATCTTTTGTTAAGTCAAGAGAATAGAAACCGCCCCAATTACAACCGCACTTAACAGGATTTCCATTCTTTTTGATAAATAAATCAGAATGTTCTTTAAATAAATTCGAATCAGTTTCACCAGCAAAAGGCGCAACCCAAATACCAGCTTTTAAACCTTTAGCATGAATTTTATCTACTATTGGCTTTAAACCATTAGGAAACTTCTTTTGATCAACACTTAACCAATCACCAACTTTAGTTTCATAACCATCATCAATTTGGAATAAGTTGAATCTACTATCCATCCCATCTAAACAAGACAAAATAATATCTTCATTAATATTTTGGTAATGATTATACCAAGATGAATAGCCAAATATTCTTTCACCATTTCGTACAAAATCTTTATTAAATGATTCAAGACCTTGGTAATAATTATTAAATAATTTGTAGTCAAACACTTTAAATGATTCACCTGCATGTAATTTCTTACCTACAACATCACTCACTAGACGAATGAACTTATTTTTATAATATTCAATAATTAAATATGCATTCTTATGATTCTTTGAATAAATGAAGCATGATTTATTACCTTTTGAATAAAATAAATCATATCCATGCAATTTATTTCTACTGTAATGATAGAAAGTTGAATCACCATATGCATTAAGGCCATAAGATTGACATACTTTTCTTCTTAAAAGACCTTTATTAATATTCTTTTCAACTTTATTATTATTCAATTCAAAGGAGTCTGTCCAACTTTGATAACCATTGAAAAACAAGTTACATTTCTTATCGAACTTGAAATCAATATCAATATAAGCATTGATTAACTCTATATCCGAATTAACTCGAACTGTAATAATCTTCTCATTTTCTATATTTTCTTCAATAATTTCCAAATCACTATTGGATTCCGTTGTATAAATGACTGAATCCTTTTTATAAAGTAAAAACATATAGACTCCTTTAAACAAATATTATTCTTTATCTACTTCTTGAGTAGTAATTTCTTCACTATTTAGATCCTCATCTAAATTCTCAGCTGCTAAATATTCATTATCGCTTTCTTTTGCAATAGCTTTCATAACTTTCTTTTCATTATAGAACATAAGAATTACTGCACCAAGGCAACAGAATACAACTGCAACTATTGCAACAATCATCAATCCTGTAGGATTTGCTGAAATGTCATTCTTAGTAACATCTTGAGTAGTGCCTAAAATTGCAAGAGAAGTAAATGCAAGCATTGCAATAGATTGTCCTAATTTCATTGCAAATGTACGAGCCGCAAAGAACATACCTTCTCTATTCTCGTGAGATTCAATTGAATCTTTTTCAGCAACGTCAGCAACAATTGATTGAGGAATAATACCAAGTAATGCCATTGGTAATGCAGCAACAATACAAATTAATACTCCGTATACATAGCTAAGTACATTAGCATCTTTTAAATCTTTTTGAGTAATTGAGCAAATAGCTGTAATTAAATAAGCCAATGCAAGTCCAAAGAAACCAGCAATAGTTAATTTCTTCTTACCAAATTTCTTAACTAAGCCATTAACAACAGGGTAGAAACAAGCACTAAGTACGGTCATAGCACCCATAAAGATCATTGTATAAGAATCGGCAAGTTTCATTGATACAGTAACGAAGAATGGTAAACCAGTTTGGAATAAAGTTAAACCAATCCAATACATAATATCACTTGCAGTGAAAACTCTGAAATCTTTATTCTTAAATGTCTTACCAAGAGATTCAAATGCATTTGTACCAGCAGGCTTAGCTTCAACAAAATCTGTTTCCTTTAATAAGAATGTAGGCAATAACATACATACACAAGCAATAATCGCTAAAACGATGAAACAAACTCTATATGACCAATAATAACCAAGACTACCTTGTAATAAACCACCAAATACAAATGGTGTATATGCTAATAATGTACCCGCAAAATAAGTTAATGAAATATATGTAGAAATATTCATTCTATCTTCTTGTGTTTTACCAAACTCGCTAATTAAAGCGTTATATGGTGTACAATAAATTGTCATAAATGTATAGAATAATACTAAGAAAATTGCTACCCAAGCAATATTAGCAGCATAATTACCACTAGCTTCAGCATTTTCAACTGGAGCTAAGAATACTAATACTGTAATAATTGCAAAAGGAATTGCTGCAAAGCGCATGAAAGGTAATCTTCTACCTTTTTTATTCTTACTATTATCAGATAAGTTTGCAACCATTGGATCAGTTACAGCGTCCCAAACTCTACATAAAGCTGTAATTAAACCAAGAACGGTTAAGAAACCTCCAATCACAAGTCCTGAAGGAATCAAGAATTTAACTCCCCCATCATGTGTCTTGTCATTAATTAGATAGAATGCAACAAGCCACGCATTAATAATTCCCCCTAAAATTGACCAACCTAATTGACCAATCGCAAATATCCACATTTGCTTTTTTGTTAATCTGTTCATATTTTTTCCTTTCTAAGTCAAAACTTTTTATATAATTTTATTTTAAGTTTAAAAATAGGCAATGTCAATGAAAACGTTATCATAATTTAACAAAAATATACAAAAAGAATCGATATAAATTTAATTGTGTATATTTTACGCCATTTTTGGCTTTTATCAAGATGTTTTTTAATTATTAGTTAAAAATAAAAAAAAGCGCTTTGTTTAAAAGCGCTCACTAATAGCTGATTTTACCAAGGAAAAATGTCATATCTTCTCTTCTTGTTGAATCATTTAAAATATTAAAATATTTGGTTTTATTTTGATTATAAATCTTAATATAAACATCATATGAGTTATAAGTTAAACCATATAATCCTTGTTCGATATTTTTTAAAGTAAATTTATCGCTATATTCAATAGTCTTTTCATTACTAATAAAATAAATTGTATAATATAAGTCTTTCAAATAAGGTGCATTAGTTTTAGTCTTATTATAAATTATAAAGCCTAAGTTGTTATTCTCTCTTACCACGTCAAAATAATTAATCAATGGTGCAAAACCAGAATACATATTTAAATAATTTAAGATATTTATATTATCCATCTTCAAATTAGATAAATCGTTAAGAAGTAAATTATCACAACTAAAATAAGTTAAATGAAATTCAAATAGTTTATCAATAACATCTTTAGATAATAAATTCAAATCAAAATCCTTATTTAAATATAATGAAAGATTTATATTATGTCCTTTTGACCAAGTAATGGTTGCTTGATCAAAATTATTATCAATAATTCTTTGGACTATTTGCCCATTATCATAAACACCAAACTTTGAAGTCTTTGCTAAATCTTTTTCACTAATTTCACTTAAATCACCACGTTCAATACCAACATAAGAATAAATGTAATCTAGTTTTGACAAAAAAAGTTTAGTGCTTGTTACATTTTCTAAATAAATATCAATTAATTTAGCTACATTTTGATTGCTAACAATATTTCCGCCAGACATATCACCTAATTTAGACAAAAAGCCACATTCAAACGAATAAATAGTATAAGGATATAAATCAATAACTTTAACAATTTTTTCAAAATGCTTTAAAACCATATTGAAATCAGGTTCTTGATTATCTAATCCTTGAAATTTATCATAAGTAAATCTCAATACTAAGCTAGAATTATTGGCCCTAAAACAATTAAGAATATTTTTGAATTTATCAATGGTATTATCGCTAATTTCTAAATCTTCTACATTGTTAGTTTTCTTAGAATAATAAGACAAATCTGATAATAATAAATAGAAACCAGTTGAAGTATTCTTATCAAATCCTGTGATATTTTCTTCACTCCACGTTAGGTCAATTCTTTTTGCTAACCCTTGACCATCATTTGTAATATAGTCTGTGTTGTAATCGTAACTCAAATGACTAGTTAAAATGCTATTCTTGTTAACAGTTACAGTTTCTCCCGTTGTTGGATTTGCTTGACAGCTAGTCAAACAAGCCAAACATAATAACAATAAAATAATTATCATATCACTCACCCAACTATATTATATAATAAATGATTAAATTTTACAAAATAACAAAAAAAGAACCTAAGTTCTTTTCTTATTCATTAATCTCATAACGTATATTATTATCTATTAATGTTTTTATGAACACATTGTCATCCATAAATTTATTATTTCCATAAAGATAAATAGCTTTATCACCATCACGATTCCAAAATACCACTAAGTATTTCTTCTTTTCACTTGTATAAAATTTAGAAATAGTCACATCATCAAGTTTCTCAACTGAAATTGATTCAAGCTTTTCAAATGCTCCTCTGTGATAAAATATACCATTCTTAAATTCAAACTTAAATGTAAGAATGATATAAAAACCAGTTAAACCAATTCCAGTAAGAATTAATCCTGGTATAACTAAAATAGCAGCGAACCAAACTTTTAATTTCTTAAGTTCAAATCCATAATGAATGTCTAAATAAAGTGCTAATATTCCAATTAACACAGATAATAAGGCATAAAAAATATTTTTCTTTGGCAAATTATATTTAAATGAAATGATTTTGTTATCACGTTCATAATAAGTAATATACTTATTTCCCCTAATTTTTCGCTCATTAAAAATGTCCATATCTTTTCCTCGTTTCATTTATTATATAAAATTTTATAATAAATTTAAAGTAAAAATATTAACAGCCTTTACCATCAATTGAACAAGCTTGAATTGTAGAAACGTAAATCAAATCTTTATATCCTAATTCATTTAAATATGATTCCCAATCAGTAAAAACTAAGTCATCTTTAACTAGACAAGGAATTCCAATATCGCCAATTTTAATAAGTCTATCAAAAACATTTGGATAATTATCACGATAATGTAGGAATTCTTTTAAATTCTTTAATGAAGAATTTATATCAATATATTCATATTCAATTTTAAATTTATCAAAATTAGCTTTGCAATTAACGCAATCAGAACACATTTGACTTCCGTATAATTTTATCATATATATCACCATTTCAATTTTAACAATAAACATTTAAAATATCCAATTTAATGCCTATTTAGTTTTTCACTTGTTTAGTCATAAATTCATACATAGCTTTGTTAACTTTAACACTCTCTCTTAAAGTTACACTGACAACATTGTGAACATGACCTGCTAAAATATTCTTTGTATCTATATCAAGAAAAGTATATGGCTTATTATATTTATCTAAATCTTTTATAAGATCATATGACTCATTTCTCAAAAAATCATATTTTGAAGTGGAAATAAATATTTTCGTATTTAAACCTTCAATATAAGTTTTAGGAGATAATGTTTCAAGATAATTTTTATTTTTATAGTTCTTACCAAGCACCCATCTTTTTAATCCATCAGTCATATTATTAAGTTCGCCATAATTTTGATAATTATAAGCCGGACAATTTAATAAAACACCACTAATCTTATAATCATTTCTACCAAGAATAGTTTTATGACTTACATTAATCGCATTAAGTAATGCAAAATGGCCACCAGCTGAGTCACCGGTTAAATAAATTTCATCATATTCTAAATCAAGTTTACTAAGATTATTGTAGATAAATGAAATACATCTATTTGTATCATCAAGTTCATCTACTGTTTCTATTCTTTTATTATTAAGTCTATATTCAACCAAGGCTACATCAATACCTTTTTTCAAAAAGAATTGGGCGAAATTGAAGTTGTCATTTCTTGATGCACCAACATAAAAGCCACCATGAATATCAACTAATAATATATTCTTTCTCTCTTTATTTGTGTAATATAAATCAAATACTTGTCTTCTAGATGGTCCATAATGAATACTAGATTTATGTTTATATCTAGATCTATTTTGAAATAATCTTTTAAAGAAATTATGAACGCGTGCAATAGCCTTAAAAAAAATCAAATTATGCTTATGTAGTTTCATTATTTCATCTCACTTTGCTTACGAAGAGTTTTTGAGATTAACTTTTTAGGGACCATATGAGAAAATAGATGACCTAATTTAATTGAAAATCCAGGAACTATTTCAAATTTACCCTTAAGCATCTTTTTTACAGCGTATTCACCAACATATTCACTAGATAAGCTATGAATATTAAATTTAGCATTAGCTCTATTTTCAAAATTAGTCTTTACAGGACCAGGACATAATACTGATAATCTCACATGACTTTTCATATCTTTTAATTCTCTATAATAACCATGTGCAAGCGAATAAACAAATGATTTTGTGGCATAATATACATTCATATAAGGTGCAACTCCAAATGCAGCAGCACTTGCAACAAACATAACATGTCCCTTATCATGTTTTATAAAACGAAGAATAAAAGCCTTGCATAAAATTAAAGTAGCAATATCATTTAGTTTAACCATATTAATTTCTTTTTTAATATCTGTATTAGTGATTCTTCCGATATCTCCATATCCAGCATTATTAACAAAAATATCGATATCTAAATCTTTAGTTTCTTCAAGTAATCTAAAACATTCATCTTCACTAGATAAATCATAAGATAAGAATCGTACATTAGTTTTAACCACAGATTTAATATAATCTAAATCATTTTCTTTTCTTGAAACTAATAATAAATCGTATCCTCTTTTCGCTAAATTAATAGCTATATCTTTACCTATTCCTGTTGTACCGCCAGTAATTAGTGCTATCATCAAAACCACCTCTTTATTTTTATTATACAATATGAAGAAAAAAGATTAATAGCAAAATACTATTAATCTTTAACATTTTTATAATTCATATCTGTAATATCCAACATTATCATTAGAATCAAAGCGAATGAAGCCAACCGATTCAAATAAATTTATTGCATATTTATTTGAATCATCAATTATACATTCTATTTGAACACAATCTTCTGTCTCTCTTTTAATAATTTGATTTAATATCTGTCTACCATAACCCAAATTCATAAAATCAGGATTTACAACAATATGATTAATAATAAGTGACTTTTTATTTAGACAGTTACATATATTTAAAACAACATATCCTATTAAAGTCTCCTCATTATAAACAGCATAAACCTTATCCTTAATCTTATCCTCATGAGGCCCATATTTTACATTATTATAATATTCTAATTCTGATTGGAACGTCTCATCATTCATCGCATAATGTAAGACATTATAATTCTTTCTCCAATGTTCCATAAGTCGAGCCGAAATATTAGTCTGATTTAAAAATGTCAGCATATAACCACCCCTAAAATATATAGACATTTTTTCTAATTTTATTTTATCATAAATTATAAATAAAAAAAAGTAGACAAAAGCGTTAAACTTTTGTCTACAAATTTTATTCTTCTTCACTTAATGCGATGACATGTTTAGCAAAATCCATACCGCATTTTAACGCAACACCAATAGTTTTAGCTCCCTTAACAATGTCACCACCAGTGTAAATGTTTGAAACACTAGTTTCAAATGCTTCTCCATAAGACTTAACAGCTTTAATATAACCATGATCTGTTTCAATCTTTCCAACATTCCAAACAGCATTATCAGGAATTTGACCAATAGCACTAATTACATAATCACAAGGAATTGTAACAAATTCACCAGTACCTACAGGGCTCTTTCTACCAGATGCATCAGGTTCACCTAAAGTCATAACCTCACATTTGATGCCTTCAACATGGTCTTTACCTAAAATTTCAACTGGATTAGTTAAGAATCTTAATTCAACTCCGTCGCCTTCAGCTTGGCTCATTTCAGCAGGAGTACATGGAGCTTCAGCTCTATCTCTTCTATAAACAATAATAGTCTTATTTGCACCACTTCTGACGGCACAACGAGCACCATCCATTGCTACATTACCCGCTCCAACTACGACACATGTTCCATTTAAAACAGGTTTTGATTTCTTTAAATTTAATTTATCATCAAAGTTAAAGTCTCTCAAAAATTCAAGTGCATTCAATGAACCATTAAGGTCATCTCCAGGAATACCTAAATGTCTAACTTTAGTTAATCCAAATGCTAAATAAACAAAATCATACTTTTTTGCAAGCTCTAAGAAATCACTTTCTTTTAAATCTGAACCAAAGATGAAATTACCACCTAATTCCTTTACAGGATCAACTGATTTATTTACAGCTTCTAATTTGATACGGAAGGCAGGAATTCCAAAAGCCATAACACCGCCACCAAAATTTTCTTTTTCATAAATATCTACATGATGTCCTTTAGAAAGTAACATCTTTGCGGCGCCTAATCCTGCAGGACCTGCACCAACAATCGCAATCTTATAACACTTTGCCATATAAAAATCCTTTCACAAAAAAGTTAGTAAATAATCTAACTAGTTTCATTATACATTAAAATAATCTTATTTGATAATTAAATTGCATAATATTTGAAGAAAAAAATAAAAGGGTCAAGCCCTTTTATTACATATTAAACATAACTTGTCTAGCACGTGCAGCAAAATATTTAAAAATAGATAAATCAACATCAATAAATGATTCATCCTTTAATACATCTCTAGCAAACTCTTCTTCTTGTCTGCGGATTGCATCAATACTAGATGTAGAATCGAAACCTTTTTTGACCAAATACGAAACAAATTTGCTAACAGTATCTTCATATTTTTTACCGCTAATTTCATTTAACAATGTCATAATATTTTCGCCTTCTTCAAGTATATTATAGTCCTCAAATAAAAAAATTAAAGATATGAAAGCTAAAAAATTTAAATATTATGGTATTGTCTTTTGAATTCATACATCTTACCATCAATGATATTCATGAATGTGTCAAAGTCAATATCATCACTGTCAAACAAACTGTAACCATAACAATAAGTTAAATCATATGGTAACTTCAAATCTCTTTTACTTATATTTAAATTTTCATCAAGTAATGATATAAATTTAGATACTTCTTTAAAATTTGTACTATTAATAAATACTAAAAATTCATCTCCGGCATATCTTAAGCAAGTACACTTTGTAAAATTTGAACAATTTAGAGCATTTGCAAATGTGAGTAAGGCCTTATCGCCTTCTTTATGCCCATAAGTATCGTTAATAGATTTAAAATCATTAATATCAAACATGATACCAATAACTTTCTTATGCTTAAATCTATGAACTAATACATCAATATAAGCTCTATTAAAAATACGTGTTAAATGATCACGATAGATTGTTTCATTTTGCAAACTAGATATAACACCAGTTAAGGCAATAGCAACAAGGGCTAAAATAACAGATACATTAGGAAAAAATGATCCTAGGATAGTTCCTAAAAAAACCGGTAGTAAAATAGCCCAAATTGGCAATAAAGACAAGCCTCCATTTTTCTTTCTTGCGTATAAATAAACAACAAATGAACTTGCCATATATATAATATTTAAATCAAACATAATATAATAACCAAACAATCTATGATATTTATTATGAACATCCAGTTCAAATATAAGAGGTTTAAACAAATTAATTAAAAGTAAAAGAGCCCCAATATATAAAGGAATAGCAATTAAAGATTTATATTTTCTTTTAATATTACCAAACATATGCTTGAACACAAACATAAACCATAAATAAGAAATAGATAAGTATGCTAAATATTGATAACTATTTAAAATTAAAATTACGAATCTTGGAACATCTTCTGATTTAGAATCGCAAAAAAATAGAAATGGCTCAACTACACAAGACAATAATGTGCAATCAAATAGGCTAAATATATCTTTAAGTTCATACTTTGGCAGAAATAATTTTCTTCTTATTGTATAACTCATTAGCAATAATAAAATAACTGCCAAAAAGTTTGTAATATAAACTTCAAAATTAGCCGTCATAACCAATTCTCCTTTACCATTCTCAAATTATAATATTTTTTTTAAAAAATAACAACAAGAAAATTTTCGAATTATCAAACAACTTAATTATAAGTTAGATTTTACATTTAAAGTTTTATAAATAAGTTCTTTATTTAAATTAATACCAATAATAATTATTACAAGTTGCCCATTATCTTTCAAATTATAATTAAAAGAATCTTTAGTCGCATTGATTTCTACAAAAGTTTTATCTTTTATAAAGCCTTTTACTCTAATGATGTTGCCAAATGTTAAATCACAGAACATTAATCTTAATTTATCTTTTAAAAAATCTAATTCAATATTTTGGTTCATAATAAACATTGTGTCAAAATTATTAAAATAATTTCTTTTAACAAAATCAGCATTCTTATAACCAGAATTAATGATATTATTAAAATCTATTGATTCGCTATAAAGAATATCAGATGAATCAAAATTTCTTGTCGAGTCAAATTCTTTATGAATTTGATTTAGTTTAGAAACATTAAAAAGTTCATTACCCTTTCTTTTAGTTACAATAATTTTAGAAGCATGTGCGGTTTCATTCACTAAAAAATATTTTTCTTCTTTTGTTAAATTATTATCATTTATATCAATTAAAGAAAAAATATTCCCAATTTTATAATTATTAATGAGAGGTTCTTCATACAAAGGATCAAAAAATTCATCAGTATCATATAAACCACTAGGTTCAACTATTACTCTAGTGTATGACTTCATCATAATAGTGATAAGCTTAGTTCTAAATCTTCTTCTTAAAGAAAAAACATCTCCGCCTAATACAGATTCAATATCATAATCTTTATTCTCAAGAAGCATAGTATCAATGTTGATAGCACCAAAATCATTCTCAATGACGCAAACCTTTTCTCCTTTTGACACTAAATATGATGCATACTTTTTTATAAATGTAGTCTTTCCACTACCTAAAAATCCTGTAATTAAATCAATTGTAATCATAAAATCACCGCTTATATTTTATAACATTATAATTTTTTTTAAAACCAATTATTAAAATATGTTATAATTAAGTTAACAATAGAAAAAGGAAGTATATATATGAAAAAAAGATTTTTATCCTTACTAGGATTAATTTCTTTATTTTCACTTTCAGGATGCAATTCAATAACTGCTGTAAATATTGACGGAGATCCTAAGGTCGTTAAAAAAGAATTAGATTCTAGTATTACAAAATTTGAAACAGATTGTTTGAACGTAGGAAAAGATGCCTTAATCACATACCAATATTCTAAAGATGAAACAAGTATAAATATGTCTTACAAATCAGGTCTTGATGAATATGGTATTGATTTTCAATATGGTTTAGGAAAATTACTTGTAAAAACTAATTCTAATCAACAACTAACTAATACTGGTTTAGAAATCGTTGTAAAAGGAGCTTTTAAAGAACTTTCATTAGACGGAAATTATAGTTTCAAATTTGATGGATTTGGTGCAAACCAAATGAATATTGTTATCAACGGTAACATAAATTTTACAGGTGAAGATTTTGAAGCCGGTAGCAAATACGATATAACAGTAAACGGTACTTCTAAAATGTATGCAAAAGGAGAAACTGATAACTTATTCTTAACTATCAATGGTAAAGCTAACGCTAACTTTAAAGAACTTGTAACAAAATCAAGTACCATCTCGACTCAAGGTGCAAGTGAAGTTGAATTATCTGTAACAAATACCTTGGCATATACAATAAATGGTTCTTCTCATTTAGCTTATTATGGTAGTCCTCAAATAACACAAAAAGTTAAAAATGGGCTTGCAACAGTTTCAAAAAAATATTCAAAAACTTATCCCGAATTTTTATATGATGAACAAAATTCTTAAAACTCGATTTTATCGAGTTTTTTTATCGCAAAAAAAAGATACTATTTCTAGTATCTCAATTACTATATAAAAATAATAAACAAATGCTAAATAGATTCTTTATAAATCTTCTTATTAACAAAAACCAATAAATAAGCCAACAATCCACTAAAGCCCACAAATATTAATCCAAATAAAAAAGTCTTTAAATATCCCATTTTAACACTGTCTAAAAAGAAATAAGGAGCACTAATTTGTTTGTAATAAACAAATGTTATAACCAATATTCCATATACAAATGTATATAAACAAGCTAGAATATAAAACCATTTATTATCTAATTTTTTATTAGATTCAAACTTTGTAAAACTAATTACACCAATTATAGGACATAAAACATGTAAGAATAATAGTCCATGTGGAAACAAATAATCTAAATATCCTTTAAAACCATTTTTACTAGCACCGTTTGGTCCTAATACAAATATAACAGTTAAGAATGTAATTAGTAAGCCAATAGTAGAAATCATCTTTAAATATAACATTATATTATTCAAAACCGCATTTTTTTTGAAATAATATATGATGTATAACAATGATGCAAACATAGCTAATACATTAGATAAATTAGTATAAAACTTAAAATCTAAAAAATGATTTTGTTCAACCATTGACCAAGTCAATCCAATTACTTCAGCTATAAATAGTATAATGTTTAAAATAAGCGATCTCATTTAATATACCTCCTTAAATAATTCTAATTAATAAATGATATAAATTAATATACAAAAAATAAAAAGTGTATAAGTTAAAAAAATTACTTATACACTTTAATAATTTTTGTTAGTCTAATTTAGATAAAAAATCATTTAAGGTTTTAATATATAATTCATTTTGATCATAATATGTACGATGACGTGAATATTGGAACAAAACCCAAGACTTAGTTGTTTCTAAATTATCATACATAGTTTTATTTTGAAATGGAGTAGATTCATCTTGCTCACCACTCAAAATTAAAACAGGACATTTAATATTTTTAAGTTTATCTGTATATTCATAATTAGATAAATTTCCTGTAGGACTAAACTCTGATTTTCCCCAAGCCGTGATATATGAAACACTACTATCAGGCTTAACACGGCTCAAGCATTCAGGGTCAAAGCTTTGAGGCTCAGAAAAGATAAAACGATTTGTGTAATCTTTATAAGCTAATGAAAGTAATTTCTTATCAACATCAAGACCTGCTTCGTCATCTAGTAACACCTTCTTAAATTCAGGAGACAGATTGTTTAATAATTTGTGCGTTTCTTCTCTCCAAAGGCTAGCACTAGATAATGTTGATGATAATATTGCTGAATTGATTCCTTTAGGATTGTAATCACATAAATAAATGATAAGTAACATACCACCCCAAGAATGTCCTAAAATATTAACATTATCTAAATGTAATTTGTTTCTAAGATTAATAAGCTCTTCTACCCAAGTATCTTTGTTATAAATTTCTTTTTTATCATCAGGTCTACTTGATAAGCCACAACCTAGTTGATCATACATAATAAGTGGTCTATCAGATAAAATAGCTAATTTATCTAACAATTCAAAAGAATTATGAGTTGAACCAGGTCCGCCATGCAAGAATAATAATGGTGTGTTTTTACCATTTGGATTTACGATTCTATAATAAGTATGATAAGATTTAAAATCTATATATCCTTCTTTAATCTCCAAAATATTCATCTCCAATTTTATGCTTTTTAACATAATGTCTATAAATGCCATAAGCAATTAGTCCTATCCAAATAAGAGCTAATATAATTAAAATAAATAAGAATCCAAATGAATTTATTTTATCTTTAAAAAAGCATAATGATAAAAATAAAATAACAAGCATTAGAAACAAGATTTTGATTAAATTAAAACTTAAGTTTTCTTTTTTAATAACTGTTTTTTTCATAAAAAATACCTTTATGTATATGATAACATAAAGGTAAATAAATTTAAATATTTAGCAATAAACTTACAAGAGGAATTGTAATAACTGAACAAATTGTTGATAATACAACCATGTTACAGCTAGTTTCTTCTTCATGATGAACCATTTCAGCTAGATTTGCAACCATAGATGCACAAGGTACAGCTGATAATATTAAAATAGAAGCCTTAAATTCAAATGATAATACTGGTATATATCTTACAATGAAATAACAAACAATAGGGAATATTATCATCTTCATCAAAATAGTTAAATATGCAAAACCATTATTAAATAAATTAATAATTTTTGTTGTAGATAAACGAACACCCAGAATAATCATACAAAGTGGTGTAGTCATAGACCCCATGACATTGATGGCATTTGTTAATTGAACAGGAATATATTTATAAGCACTTAACAAATATAAAGGTAACGCAATAATTAAACCAATTGAAGCAGGATTTAATAAAGCTTTCTTTAAAGATATGTATTTCTTATCTTGTGTGATTGCAAATACCCCAATAGTAAATACTAAGATATTCATTGAACATACATATACACATGAGAAGCATGAAACAATTTGATATTGACTTAATACCGCTTTTATAATAGGTAGTCCAAAGAAACCAACATTACCTAAGCAAGAACCAATATTAAACAATCTAATTCTTGCATCACTATATTTCTTACTTAAAAATAAGAATAAAACAATAAAGAATAATATTTGTAAAAAAAGTGATACAAAGAAGAAAATAGTCATTTGTATGAAATCACTAGAATTAAAATCTTTCATACTTAAGAAAGAGCCAATAATTAAAAGTGGCATACAAATATAAACAAGTAAGCTTGAAATTGATGCCAAATGTTCTTCATCAATTTTTTTAACCTTGCCTAAAACATATCCAGGTATAATATAAAGCACAGTAATTAAAACGTTAATAATAGTAATATTAAAAACTTCCATAAATTCACCCTCTAAAAAAAGTGATTAAAATTATATTCCTAACGACATTCTCTTTCAAGTGCTTTTTTTTCCCAAAAAGAAAAAGATGTTAATTTTTAGATTAACATCATCTTTTCTAATTAATCATATGATTTAAAACGTATTTTACCTTTAAATAATATTTATAATCTTTTGTAAGTTCATTCTCACTTATAAATAAAACCTTATAAACACTTAAGATTTGTTCACGGTTATGTATGTCTATAACAACTCTGTCATCAGGATGGATATCAAGTCCGTCACAAGAAACTAAAAGTGGTGCTTCTTCACTTAATTTTTGATTATCGACTAATAAAAGACACATCTTATGAATTGGCAATTCTTCAGTAAGTTTCTTGTCTAATATAAGGTTAGGCTCAACAATGAAGAATGACTTTTTATCATTTAAGAAAAATATAATAAAGTCATCATCTTCATTTTCCTCTATGTCAAATTTAAAGTTTTTAAGACTACCATTAGAATACTCAGTTATAGGACTAAATCCTTCAATAATAATTTCTTTAGTAAAAATAGATTTACCATAATCACCTAAAGTTAATAATAAATCTAAATCATTATTCTTAGGTACATATATTTTCAATCTTATCTTCTCATTTTTTAATGGAAATATTTCATATCTTAATTCGGATTTAAACAAATTTAAATCTTGGAACACATCATGGAATAATAAAGAATCCATTGCCATTTTTTTAGATTCAAGTTTTATATATTCAAAATCATGATAATAATTATTTACTTTTTCAAAAACTTGATTATCTCCAATATAATCAATTGTTGATTGACGAATTGCTAATGTATATTTTGATTCTGTAATAAATCTTTTAGCTAAATGCTTATTCTCTTTTTCAGTTGGAAAAATATTTTTAGTATCTAATACCTTGGCCATTCTAAATAATACATCCGGAAATTTAGACAAATGGTTTCCCATCAAGAAATTTGTCTTTTCATCTTTATATAATTCCTTTAAGATATTAAATGCAGTATCAAAATTCGCTTTTACACCAAGACCGTTTGAAATCATATCATATAGTTTCAATTTGGCTTCAGCATTGCCATTTAAACTAGCTAAACTAAAACATTTAAACGCTTTATCATAATCAGGTTCACCAGATGGATTATGATAATAATATAAATAACCTAAAGTATTAAATGCGTCTACATCAGATAAATCAACTAATTTATTTAATAAAACTTCTGCTTCTTTATAATCAGGTTTCCAAAAGAAAGCACCTTCATAATCTAGATATGCCTTAGCTTTAGTCGCAAGTATATCATTTAAGGAAATTAAATTATCTAAATATAATCTAAATGTTTCGAGTAATTTCGGATTATCTTTGAACATATAATAATTAGCCTCTTGAGCATGTGTCTCAACAAAATGAGACATAATGATTTTACTGCGAGAATTAGTCAAATTATTAAAATAATCAATTTCTGTTTTAACACTTTCTATAATATCAGTTAAATTATATAAATAGTCTTCATAAAATAATTTACATAGAGACAATATAAATACTACATATGTGATTTCAGGATCATTTAAAAATAAATCACAAGTATTAGTATCAACTGAATCAACAAGAATTCGAAATCTAGGATCTTTTAGTATAAGATTTTTATAATTATCAAAAGATGAACCATCTAGATTAGGATTTTTAGTTAAAAACTCATATAAATCATTTAATGAAAAATCAATTAAATCATAATAATCATATCCATTGTTAACATTTAGATATCCGCAAAGCTCATTATAATTGATATCACCTTTTAAGAACTTTTTAGCTTCATCTTTAGTAACTAATTTGGGTAACATATGATCTACATGCAATTCTGACTTTTTAATTTCAATATAACCTTCACTATTTAAAGGAAACATTAAATTATCATATAGATCATAAAATGGTTCAATTTGTTCATCATAATAAGGATCTAAATAAATTAAATCCATAGCTTCAAATCCAAAAAAAACATCACCTTTTTTTAATATATTCTTATAATCTTCTAGGACTAAAATAAAATGAGGTTGATTAAGTTCCATGATATCTCGTCTCCTTTTATATTATTATACAATAATTTTTATCTAACATAAATAAAAAAGCATTCCCCTAAGAAGTAAAATCAGTAAAAACTAAAGAATACTTCAAAAGGTGAATGCTTACTATTTTTTAAATAATAAATCATGCAATGTTTGATGGATATTATAATCTTTTAGTGCATCTTCAACTAATTTTAAGCTAGCCATATTAAATTCATCACTTTTTTTAATAGCTCTGATTAAAATATTCTTTGGAGTTTGAGCAAAATCAATAAATTCAATCATTGAAACATCATAACCACAATATTCAAGTAAATTTGCACGAATTGAATCAGTCAAAATAGCACACATTCTATCCTTAACTAATCCATACTTAGATATCAAAGGTATCGTATTTTTTTTCATTTGTAGATTTATTTCATGTTGGCAACAAGGAACAGATAATAAATATTTAGTTTTTAACATGATTGCATGATACATCGCAAAGTCTGTAGCAGTATCACAAGCATGTAGTGTAATAATCATATCAACATATTCTTTAGGTTGATATAATGAAATGTCTCCGATTTCAAAATTTAAATTTTGATAATTATATTTATCTCTAATCTGATTACATTTTTTAATTACATCATCTTTCAAATCGAGTCCAATCATATTGACTTTAATCTTTTTTACAAAAGTTAAATAATAATAAACAATAAAAGTCAAATAAGATTTACCGCAACCAAAATCAATAATATTTAGATGATCTTTCTTTTCATCTTTTAATACATCATCAATAATAGATAAGAAACGATTAATTTGTTTAAACTTGTCAAAATAAGTTTTAACAACCTTACCTTCCTTAGTCATAACACCTAAATCAATTAATGGTTCTACAATCATTCCTTCTTCTATCAAATAATCTTTCTTACGATTATTTGATAAAGTAATAATTGAAGCCAAATTTTTCTTTTTATTACTAAGCAAATGACCTTTTGAAGTCAACTTATATCTATAAGTATAACCTTCAGTTTCAATTTCGACTTGATTAAAATATGTATTAAACGTATCTGTTAAAAAATTAATAAGATCATCAAAAGAAACATTATAATGAAAAGCTTGTTTATCAGTAAATAATTCAAATTGAATAACTTCGTTATTCTTAATTTGAATACGAATACCTTTACCTTTTTTATATTTTGAATCCTTCTTAGGATCACTAAAGATTACTCTATTTAATTTAGTTAAATCGATTTCGTTAAACATGATTTAGACTCCTTTAGATAATTGATTTTATCACAAATAATCATTAAACAAAATAAAATGTTAAGTAAAAGCTTAACATTTTACATATTATTTAAACTATTGGTAATTTCTAAAAACAAATCATCAACATTATTATACTTATTATATTTTTCACAAAGAATAATATTTTCACACCAATTAGGAGAATAATTAGATATTACAAAATGATGATTATAGAACTTTACATAAACATTTGTTGTCGGAGACTCAATATATTCTCTTTTTGAATAAGTTATAATTAATTCTTTAAAAATGCCATTATGAGCCTTAGATTCGCTTTTATACAAGGCTCTAGATAAAAAATCAGGCAATTCTTTATCTAGATATAATTTGTAAATATCTTGAAATGTTGGGTTTACCATATATAACCACCCCTTTAGTTATTTTTATTATACAATAAAATATAATATTTTAAAATCAACTTTGACATATAAATAGTTTTTGTTAAAATGTTTGTGGTGATTATATGTTAACAAAGAAAAATATAATAGATACATTTAAGAATTTAAACTTAAAAGATAATGATAATATTTTAATTCATTCAAGTTTAAAAAGTATTGGTCCTATTGAAGGAAATGCCGAAGGCTTATTAGATACTTTAAAAACATATTTTAAAAATGGCCTTGTGATGTTTCCTATGCACACATGGAGTACTATCAATCAAGATTATGATACACTCGATTTAACAAAACCTAATTCTTGTGTGGGTGAACTACCAAATATCGCATTTAGACAAGGATTTGAAAGATCACATCACCCAACTCATTCAATAATAGCTCATGGTAAAGATTTAAATTATTTAAAATATGATGATAATTCTACTACTCCTGTAAGTCCAAACGGATGCTTTGGAAGACTACATGAAATTGGCGCTAAAGTTATATTTATAGGTTGTCCTTTATCTAAATTCACATATATCCATTCTCTTGAAGAAAGATTTGATATTCCAGATAGATTTACAAGTCATACTTTTACATTCTATTCTAAAGATCAATTGAATACGTACACATTTCATATGCCAAAACATTTCTCTACAAAAAATACTCATTTATCAATCCATTATTTAAAATTGGAAAAGCCTTTAAGAGCACTTGGAATTTTAAAAGATTTTAAGTTAGGTAATGCCAACTGTATGATAGTAGATACAAAAGAATGTTATAAATATGTTACAAAACTATTAGAAAAAAATAAACATATTTTTGATGATTCTTCTGAAATTGATTTAAGTTTATATAATATTTAAAAAATCCATATTTTGTATGGATTTTTTTTAGAGTGACAAAAAAATAAGTATATTAAAAGCTAAAATTGCATATGGTAACATCATACCAAAAATAAGTCCTAATGTATAACCAATAGCTACTTTACCATCTAACGGTTCAATACGAGGATGATAAAATAAGAATATAGGAGCGATTATATAAGCATTTTTCAATTTACCAACGCCAATCTTTCCCATTTCATTTACAAAAAATGGAATATTTTCAAAACCTGCGATAAATAATATAAGTGCTATAATGATTATATTTTCAATCCAATAATAAGCATTTGTTTCTTTAAATTGCTTAAGATATGGAGTCCCTTTTTTCTTTCTTATAACTGTTTCAAATATATACATTGCAAATATGAAAAGAATACCGAATAATTCTGCGCCAAATTGTTTTTCTGGCAATATATAGTTAGCTTCTAAAGGTAATGAAATGACACCTTTTTTAGATAATAATCTAATGGTAAATGAGATAATGAATATAATTACTACTAATATTGATTGAGATCTATATACTATTATCTTCCACTTCTTATTTAAAATAGAAGGAGTTCTAAATAAGAATGTTGCAAAAGACATTAATATTAAAATTGAGAAGAAGAAATTAGATGGAATATATTTTAAGAAAGGCTCAAAATAAGTTAAAACTGTAGCTTCTGTTACTCTCTTTATTAAATATAATTCTAAGAAAAAGTAAAAAAGGGTAAGCATTAGAAATATCAACAATACAAAATATGGTTTCTCATTTCTAATATAGTTCTTTGTGGTAAATACAATGATAATTAGTGGTGCCAATTTGAATAAAGAACTATAATTATTTAAAAAAACTACAAAATCTTGGCTAAAATCAATATTTAAAAATATTAACATATTAAACTTTGAAGCAATAACATAGACACTCCAACATGAAAATGCCATAAATAACAAGCCTAAAATCTTATAATAACCTTCTTTAATAGGTGGTGAAAAACGCCAATTCTTAGTAATGGCACATCTATCTCTTGGTAATTCATCATATTTATCTTCTGTTTTATAACTGAATCTATTCAAAAGAGTAAAAATAGTTAATCCACCAAAAATTATGGCTGCAAATGTTGAAAAAACATAACCATACCATAAAGAAACTGTCTTATCAGAATATTCAAAAACTCCTTTTAAAACATTACTATAAAAATCTTCAAAAGAACTACAATTTGTTCTATCTTTTATATAAGCATTTATACCAGTCATCAATTTATTTGTTTCATTTGTACAAAAGTCAACACAAGGTGATAAATCTGGATCAGTACCTAGGACAAATTCAATGCCATCTACTTCTTCATAAAAAACTAAATCAACAAATTTATTAGATGAATCACTATCAATAGAATAAGCAAATTGTCCTTGAAGCATTTCACTACTACCGCCTCTATAAGTCAATTGAATCGCATAATTCTTTTCGCCATCTTTAAGAGAAGATATAAAACTAATTACTGCAGGCTTATCTTTTTCATAATTTATATCACTTGCTTTATCACGAGTTACACCAGAGATTATGACAGCGCCTTCATAAGTTATACCATCTTTTTCAAATACATCAAAATCATATAAATAGTTAAGGCTAGTTCTAACTAAAAAATTATCAGTAAATGTTAATCCGTTTTTACAAGAATAAATTGCACTGCCTTGATCGGCACTACTTATATCTTTATCACTAGCTCGATTGATGATATTTTCTCTAAATTTGACATATTCTAAGGGTAAATAATTATCATAATCATCTTTCATAACATCTCTTCTATGAATCAAATTTGGTGTTGCAATAGTAAATATGATTGTTAAAAAGAAGAAGAAAATAATCGTAATTCGAGAACGAAATATTTTAGTCATAAAAGATTCTTTTTTTGGCAATTTAACTTTTACAGGTGTGGGAACCGGATTATAGTTACTTAATTTATTAGTGTCTAATTTATAATAATTCTCAAGTTTTTTTTGAACTCTTTTAGATAAAGACCAATATCCTCTTTCAATATTGAAAAGAGTCAAAATTCCTACATGCGACATAATACCAGCTCTAAAAATAGAGATTTTCTTATATCTTCTAATATTTCTCAAAAATACATTTTGACTTATTTCAGCATTAAAATTATTCATACTCTCACAACCTTTTCTAGTCAACATAATTATACCATAATTGACTTTATTCGACAATTCGAAATAAATTTAATCATAAAAAAACAGTAGCTATACATTATAACTACTGTTTAGAAATTACCAAATTGTTACACGTTTACTTGGCTCAATATACATTTTGTCAGATTCAGTAACACCAAATGCTTCATACCACTCAGTAAAGTTTCTTGGTTGCATGTTAGCTCTTAATACAGCAGGTGCGTGAACATCATTAGCTAATAAATATAATACATATTCATCTTTAGCCTTCATACACCATACACGAGCCCAGTTTTTAAAGTATTCTTTGAAATCGGCGTCCTTAATAGAATGCATAATTTCTAAGGTAACACCCATACCGCCATTATCAGCGATATTTTCAGATACTACTAATTTACCATTTACATGACCACCACGAAGTTCGATACCATCAAATTCTTTAATCATTTCTTCAGTTAAGGCTTGGAATGCTTTATAATCTGATTCTTTCCACCAATTGACAAGATTACCATTTTCATCAAATTGAGCACCATTATTATCGAATGCATGTGAAATTTCATGACCGATAACAGCACCAATTCCACCTAAATTTTGAGATACTGATTGCTTAATTGAATAGAAAGGAGCTTGAAGGATAGCAGCTGGGAATGTAATATCGTTTGCGCTTGGATTATAACAAGCATTAACCATATGTCCTGGCATACCCCATTCTGTTCTATCAACAGGTTTTAATAACTTATCTAATTCATGCTTAATCATTAATTTATTAATTTTTGAATAAGCTTCAAATAGATTATCTTTAGGATCAACAACTAATGTCTTATAAAACTCATTAACATTGTCAGGATAACCCATCTTAATAACCATAGTACGTAGCTTTAAGATAGCTTTTTCCTTAGTTTCAGGAGCTAAGAATGTATTCTTATTGATACGAACTTCATAAGTCGCAATAATCTTCTTAACTAAACTAATGATATCTTTTTTAGCTTCTTCACCAAAATATGTTCTACCGTAATATACACCAATAGGTTCAGCGTAAATACGAGATACCATTTGGTAAGCTTGCTTTTCAAGAACAGGGTCCTTAGCAATACCTACTAATGCTCTACGGAATGTTTTACCAAGTGCAGCTAATTCTTCTGATAAAATGGCTGTAGAACCAACTGCACATTTAACAAATGCCCAGTGCTTATAAAGTTCAAATGTTTCTTCACTAAAATAACCATTCATTTCCTTAATAGCTCTAGGATCATAAACAATAATAGTTTGAGGAGCTTTATCGCCATATAAATCTTTAACAAGACGTTTAACATCAAATGGTTTTACAAACTCACTTAATTCATCTAAGCTCATTGGATTATAGTTCTTTGTATATTCAGCCCACTCTAGTTGAGATTTCACTTTAGTACTTACTAATTTATCAAATTTTAATGTATCTTCAAGGAATAAAGCTTGTTCATCTTCAGTTAAATTAGAATGTTTCAAGATTTCACGTGCCATGTTAGTCCATACATCCAATAATTGTTCACCTGCTTTATTTCCTTCTTGATAGTATGAAGTATCTGGTAAAATTGTTGAAGGTCCAAGAGTAATGAAACTATTTACTCTAGCATCCTTCATATCTGCTGTTACACCAAATTGTAATGGTAAATCAACATTATCTAAGGCTAATGTTGATGCTAATTCATTTAATTCATCAACATTCTTTAAATTCTTTATTAAATCTAATGTCTTGAATAAAGGTTTCATTCCAAGTTCATTACGAGTCTTAGTATCTAAAACCTTCTTATATAATTCAACAGCATACTTAACTTCATCAACATCAGGAGTTTTTTCACCTTTTGCAAATTTAGCAAAATCAGCCATTAAAAGCTTTTCAACACCTTGATCAAGATCACTGAAACCACCAGCTGTAGGTCTATCAGCAGGAATAACTGCAGTCTTTAACCATTCACCGTTTACGGCTTCATAAAGGTCATCTTGAATTCTAACATTTTCATTATTCATATAAATATATCTCCTTTTAACCTAATATTTTATAAACATTATACAATTTATTGTTTAAAAATAAAAGAATATTGCACTTAAAAATATTAAATTTATACAAAATTTGATTTTTAATTCAAAAATTCATATTTTTAATCAATAAATATCCATAATTGAACATGATTTTGTACACTTATTTAATATTTACTAAGACAGCACAAATTAACTATTGAGGCACTAAAAGCCTAAATAATAAATTTTACAAAAAATAAAACTTGGCCTAAGCCAAGTTTCTAATTATTATAATAGCGGATTATATTTCTTATTTGTACGACTGCTTTGTCTACTTGATCCACATGAGATAAAACAATATTAGTATCATCTTTTAAATGAATATATAAAGTACCAGAATTGATTTTTCTCAATTTCTTATGATCTCTTACACTATCAACATCTAACACATTCTTATATGTCCATTTTTTTCTATTCTTTTTAAAGATAAATGTTTTAGTATCTTTATTAAAAGTAACTAAGTCTAGAGGGCTAATTAATATACTTATAAGATGATATAAAGCCCCTGGAATCGTTATTATTAACGCAAATAGAAAATAATATTGATAATTAATAATACTAAACAATAATATAAATAATGAGGACATTATAAAGAACGTAGCACCATACCACATTGCTCTTCTTTTAGCTATGATATCTTTCACTATTCAACAACTCTAAAATTAAAAGGTAGCTTCATATTAATAAACAACTTATTCAAATCATTTAAACAATTGCTAGCATCTTCTAATTTCTTAACTCCCATTAAACGTGTCATAGCTTTTGCATAAGTATGAACACTAGTTGATAAAGGTTCTTTATATTGATTTTTATGGCTAATTGCATCCGCATAGTCTAAAAATCTTCCTTCATGAAATAATTTAGAAATATTTTCGCTATCAAGACCAAATACATCCTCTGTAAATTGAGCAACTTCAAGATATAAACTTTTAATATCTTTAACTTCCACTCCAATAGAATCATCTAAATTAATAAACAATCTCATAAAAATCACCTTTTCTTCCTTTATATATATTTTAGCATTTACAACAAATTATGTAAACAAAACGACATAACCATTTATAATAAAACTTAGATTATTTAATAATACTTTGACAAAATGAATATAATCAACTAAAATAGATTGAAAAGGATGAGGTATGTATATTATGGATCTTGTAATACTTGCTGCCGGAATGGGAAGCCGTTTTGGTGGCTTAAAACAAATTGAGCCAATGGATGAATATGGTAATTTCATCATTGACTATTCTATTTATGATGCAATTGAGGCCGGTTTTGATCGTGTCATCTTCATCATAAAAGAAGAAAATTATGAAATTTTTAAAGAAACAGTAGGAAACCGTATTTCAAATAAGATTAAGGTTGAATATGTGTTCCAAAAATTAAGTCTATTACCAGAAGGTTATACTTTACCAGCAGATAGAGTTAAACCACTAGGTACTGCTCAAGCTATTTTAGCTTGTAAAGATGTTGTTTCTGACAAATTTGCAATCATCAATGCAGATGATTTCTATGGTAAAGAATCATTTAAGGCTGCTGCAGACTTCTTAAAGAACAATGTAAAAGCTGATTTATATGGTAATGTTGCTTACAAAGTAGTAAACACAATGACAGAAAATGGTTCTGTTAAGCGTGGAGTTCTATCAGTAGATAGTAACAACTTCTTAACTCACATTGAAGAATCATCAATTGCAAAAGTTGATGGAAAGATTGTTGCTACTCCTCTTGATGAAACAGTAGCTCCATTTGAAACAAGTGCATCTACACCAGTTTCAATGAATATGTTCTGCTTCTCAAGTTCAATTATGAATTACTTAGTTGAACGTTTCCCAGCATTCTTAGATCAAAATAAAGATAATCTAGCTAAGTGTGAATATTTAATTCCAACTGTAGTATCTGAACTTATTGCTGAAGGAAAAGTTAATGTTGAAGTTGTTCCATGCGATGCTGTTTGGTACGGTGTAACATATAAAGAAGATAAGCCATTTGTTGTAGAATCTTTAGCTAAATTAGTTAAAGAAGGAAAATACAAAGCCGGTCTTTGGAAATAATAATAAAGGCGCAAAAAAAGTTATATCACATAATGATGTGGTATAACTTTTTTCTTTACTATCATAAATTTTAATTATCAGTCTTCATAGCCAAACTTTGTTCAAGTGATAAACTACCACATTTTGGACAAACCTTAGACATCGCTTGAGCTTTTGCGCAAACAGGACAACCTGATAATCCCAAAAATAATCCCTGTTGATGAGGATGTGGTTGTGTGAAAACATCAAATTCATATCCGCAATCCTTACATTTATAATGCATTTTATTCCTCCATTTTAATCATAAAGCTTAGTAGTTCATCTGAATGTTCTAAAAAGCTAATATCTGTATTTAATTCATTTGAATTTAGACTTAAAATGATTTTTTTATCTTCATAGAATTTATAAATTTTATAATTACCATAATTTAAAATCTTTATATATAAATCTTTAAATGAAGCACTCTTACTTCTGATAATTTTATAATTAACTAATTTATTTGAAAAATCAAATTCTACTTTTTTATTATTACAAATTCTTAAAATAACAAACGATAATATCAAAGCTAGACATAAACATGTAGCAAATATAATTAAAGTTAGTAAATCAAAAACTCGTTGAAAACCAAATACCACAAAATAAGAGATGATAAATAACAAACTAATTATTAAATAATATTTATAACTAATTTTTTCTTTTTTAAAACTTAATTTTAAACGCTTATTTCCCATAAAAATACCTTCGTTTTTATTATAACAAAAAAAGTGGTATTAATACCACTAATTTGATTGATAAATATCTTTAATGAAATAATTCGAGATTCTACAAAATCTTTTCCTTTTAGATAATATTTATCTAGAATACCTTCTAATCTAATTATATCATCAAACAAGTCTTAAAATTCAAATAATCGTTCTACAAGTTTTGACATTTTTTGACACTAAAATAGAATTATAAAAAATAAAGCTATATTGGTTTCCCAATATAGCCTTAATATTATTCAAAAATTAATAAGAATACGTAACTTTCAACGTCACCTTTTTCAATTGTATGATCACCCTTATTTAGATCAAATTCTACAAATGTGACAGTTGTGTCAAAAGTAGGTCCGACTTTTTTACCGTCAATTTTTAATTTACCGCCAACACCTTTAGCACAAACCGCAACCTTTACCTTCATATTTTCTGGAAGATTGAAAGAAATCTTACCCTTAGAGTCAAGTTTAATAGCAATGTCATATGTCTTAGAATCGTAAACAATTGAGCCTTTGTTTTCACCAACTGAACCAGTTACAACAACTGCATTGTTTGAAGGAGTTACACCTTTACCATTCTTAGCCATTGATACAACTGAACCTTTTTCAATTGTACCAATTACAGGAGTTTCTTGACTTCCACCTTGGCCACCTTGTTCTCCACCTTCATTACCTGATTGAGGTTGAGAAATTAATTTAGATACAATTTGAGTATTATGATAATTAGTTACAGCAGCTTTTAATTCTTTATTAACATCATATCTAGTGTCATCTTCAGCTGTAAATGTCCACTTGAAGTCTCCACCATTTAATCTACCAGAATATGTTTTAACAGTATTTAATGCATCTTCTGGAGATTCTAATAATTTAACACCTAAATCAATTGTAGTGTCAAAATTATCATAAGGAGTATTACCTGCAACAGCACGAATACTATCAGGAATTCTTTCATCACGAGTTGAAGCTAAATAAGCATCAAATGAAGTGGCATTTTGTGGACCAAAATCATTTGCTGTATTTTGATATTGAATCTTCTTAGCACCAATAATAGTGTTATTGAATGCTTTAATAACACCACCAGCTTCACCGCTAAATGTACCATCACCTTCAGCATCAGTACCTTGCTTTGAAATTAGCATTGGATGTGCACAATTTCTAAAATAGTTATTTTCAACAAATGCACTACCACCTGATGTAACACCAATACCATATTTAGCATTACCATCATAGTAGTTATTATAAACGTGAACTGACATAGTTCTAATACGTGGATGTCTTGAATCTGAGTGATCAAACCAGTTATGATGATAATCAATGTAGTTTGGACCTGATTCTGATTTCATACCACATAGTGAACACTTACCAGAATCATAATAATGGTTATACGCAAATGTAATAAATTGGCTATCACCTTTAACGTCTGTTGAACCATCACCTTTAGCTTGGTCAGCATCACTACCAACATTACCATAATAGAAATCACAGTTGTGAATCCAAATATTAGAATTATCAGTATCTAATGATAAACCATCATCCATGAAATTCAAAATACCAAGATTTCTAATTTCAACATTTGATGTATTTCTTAGCAACATACCAAATCCATTGATTGATGCATCTTCACCAACACCTTCAATGGTAATATTCATGTTTTGATAACTAGCCGCACCTTTGATTTGTAAACCTTCTGCTGATGAGCCAAAATAATCTAAATCACTAGCTTTAATTTCACCGATAAGACGAATATCAAGAATATCAGAAGCTGTCTTCTTTTGCTTAGCATAAATAATACCTTGTAAACCAGTAACAGTTTGACCATTCACTACAGCTTGAACAGTCTTAGCATTAGATGCGTCTACATAAATTACCTTAGCACCAGTCTTTAGAGTACCATCATCATTATATGCACCACTACCTGATTGATTTCTTGAATTCTTAGAGAATGCAAAACCAGATCTATCAAATTCAAGAACTTGTAAATTAGTACATTCTTGTAATACATCTTCAGTTTCGTCAACACCAGTAATTTTAATTTCGTAATTCCCCTTCTTTAATCCAAGAATATCAAAACGATACTTGTAAGAATCATTGTATTTATATAATCTTAATAATTGTTGATCTACCTTAGTATAATTTTCAGTACCTTTAGCCCTGTAATAAACATTATAAGTCTTATATTTAGCAACAGGTAAGAATTCACCATAAATAGTTTCAAACAAACTATTAACATTTAACACTTGGAAATCAGTATTAGTAATTTTAATTTCAGGTGTTTCTGTCTTAGTTTCACCTTTTGTATCAGGTGTTGTATTTGGATTAGAAGCCAAAGATGTTGATTCACTTGAAACTATCTCTTCTGAACTGCTACTTTCTTCTAAGGCTGAAGTCTCTTCTAAAGATGAAGTAGGCTCAGATTGCTTACCTTCGTTGGATTCAACAGAAATGTCAGATAATTCACTGACCTTCTCTCCTTTACTGCCGGATTCAACATTTACATCACTACCACTTTGAGTAGTTACGACTCCACTGCAAGATGCTAATGCAGCAACAGCAATTGCACTTGAAGCAGACAATAATATTTTTCTAAATTTCATAATCTTCTCCTCTTTTTACTTTAAATCCATTATATTTTAAAGCGCTTACATTGTCAATGTTTTTCCAAAAATAAATATACATTTTTTATAATATCGGATATTTACCAAAGAAACATCCAAATTTTCAAATTGTAAAAAAAAAATTGAGATAGAAAACTATCTCAATTCGATATTATTAAATCCTAAACCTAGGGCATATTCTTTTAGTTGATTCATTTCAAGTGCACTAGGAGATTCATGATTAGCTAAAACGCCTCTTACGCCATTTTTTCTAAAAGTTATCAGTTTTATTTTAACATTTTTAATCATATCTCCAATTATTTCTTTTATACCATTTAAGCAATTCTTAGCGTCAACATAATCAGCAACATAAACAATTCTTAGCTCAGATATTTTGTTAAGCTTAGCTAAATAATTCAAATTCTTTTTCACAATGTCATTTGAAAAACCAGTTAAGCGCTCGTAAACGTCATTATTCCAAGATTTAATATCAAGCATAACACCATCAACTAATGAAATTAAATTAGGATATTTTGAGTAATCTATCATACCATTAGAATCCATCAAGCATGATAAATTATATTCTTTAGCAAGTTTAAATAATTCTTCTAAAAATTCAGGATATAAAGAACATTCACCGCCAGATACTGTAATGCCTCTTATAAACGGAATATTCTTTTTGATAACGTCAAAACATTCTTTAGCACTCATATAAGTCACTTTAGGACTGGCATGATTATCACATATTTTAATACAAGTATCACAATTAATGCACTTATCTTTATCCCAAACAACCTTAGAATTTATTATAGTTAAAGCTTTTGCCTTACAAGTTTTAACACATTTGCCGCAATTGATACAAATGTTTTGAGTTTCAGGATTATGGCAATATAAACAATGTATATTACATTTTTGAACAAATACACTAGTACGTAATCCTGGTCCATCAACAGTTGAAAACTCGATAATTTTGTTAATAGGAGCTAGCATTAACACATTCTCACTTTTCTATTTTGTAATTTATTAGTCTTGTAATTCTCAGCACCAAGAGCTGTTGTTTGTTTAATAACAGCTTCATCGTTAAAATACTTAGCCATTTCACTTCTCTTAACTAAATAACCTGTAATACGCACTAAATCTGTATCAGCACTATAGAATGACATATAGTGAACTCCAGCTTCAAATGCCCCTTTTACAAGGTCACACATGGCATCTAAATTATTATTTACATTGCTAGCAATTGGGAAAATATCACCAACACCAGCAGGAAAATATTTATGGAATTTAGAACTATGAATCAAATGTTGTCTAAATGATTCAGGCTCATCACCAACAGGAATACGAACACCTGAAGTGATTCCTTTATCACTATCTAATCCAACTTGTGCATGAAGCATAAAATGATTATTTGTTAAAGGAGTATACAAAGCGCTAAATGAATCTACTACTTCTTTAATCTTATCCATAATTCTGATACCAAGCTTATCTGCATCATCATCACGTCCATATTTTAAATTCTTATCTTTCAATAAAGAATTAACGCATTCTGCAAGTCCTGTAACACCAAACATTGGCACAAAACGATTTTTATCAATTAAACCCTCATCAACCAAGAAACTTGATTCAAAATATCCTGATTCTTCTACTAAGAATTTGATACGAGCATTTTCATAATCAGCAATACAATTTAAAGCTTCGGGTAAAATTTTATTTATGAATTCTTCAATATCATTAGTTTCATCAGCTAAGCGTGTTAGAGTCAAACGAGTTAATGTATAAGCACCACCTCTTATTGGCAAAATATTATAACAAGATGATATACCATAATTTGAATCATAATATGTTGAATTAACATCATCATTACAAATAGCTGGATTTGAACACTTAAGACTAGTTTTTATTGCTAATTTTAAGAATTCATCACTTGTCTCTTTAGAATTATATTTAATTGTTAAATTAGGTACAGTATTTTCAAGAGTTGATTCAACCTCAAGTAATAATCTACCACATCTAGTTTCTTTAGGTCCAATATTTGCATGACAAAAAGAGTCATCAATTGTACGATCTAAGAAATTCAAGAAAAGTCTTAGTTTTTCTTTTACTTCATCATCAGATAAATCTTTAATGAATGGGTCTAGCAAGTAATCAAGATTACCAAGATAAACAGGAAAATTAGTAATACTTGGAATGTGATGATATAAAGTCATAAGTGAAAAAATTGCTTCATCTAAATTTTTTGGAGGATTTAATCTTAAAAATTTAGATCCTTGTTTCATGAAAAGATCAAAATCAACCATCACATATCTTGGTCTATAAGGAGCATGACCTTCAAATAAATCATTAATCGCTCCTGTTGAAAAATAATGAAGTGCTTTATCTGAAATAGGTAAAACATTTAGCATATTTTCAGCACAATGTGCCAAATCAAGAACCTTTTGTTCATATGTTCTCTTTTTACTAGTTAATGTTTCATAAATAACATCTGTATTCATTTTATTATGTTCTAAAAATGTTTCTTTTGCGTCTGACATATATATTCCTCCTTACATCCTGTAAGACTATAGTATACAAAATATTTTTTATTTTATCAAGTTTTCTTTAAAGTAAGCGGTTATATTATCAATCACTTTCTCACCTAATCTTTTGTAAGCTTCAAAAGTTGAACCACCACTTGATCTTGAAATAGTAAATGTATTATCTAAATCCCAAAGTTTAATATCTCCAATTGTTTCTAATGTATCTCCAAAGAAATAATGATTTTTATCCTTTAACCAGTTTCTTAAGTGTTCAACCTCAAAACCAGGTCCTATACTTGTATTAAAAAGAATCTTTTTTCCTTTCATTAATTTAAATTCATGTTCTCCTAACAGCAATACATTTTTATTTAGTGCTAAGAATATAGCATCACTATCCTTCAAGCATTCATCTAATGGTCTATAAATAAAGCCATATTCTTTTTCTAAATTTTCTTTTCTAGTTCTTGAATAATATGAAACTTCAGCACCAAAAAACTTTAATGTTCTTGCAATCAAAGTTCCACTTGTACCAAGTCCAATGACAGCACATTTTAAACTAGAAATTTCTTGGGGATATTCAGACCATTTAAAAGAGCCATCATAGTTTTCTAAAAAACCAGTCAATTCATGAATAACATATTCAGCAACTCCATTATCGCCGTAGTCTCTTATACCTTTTACAACAATATTTTTCTTCTCTGCATACTCTATATCTACATTTGCACTCTCTTTAGAATATAGAGAACAACACATTCCAATATATTTTAAATTCTTACAATTATCTATTACATAAGAATCAATTTTTGAAGTGTAACTTAATAGTGCTGCATCAGCATCATTAATTCTTTTGATAATCTCATCATCATTTTGTGGTAAATCTTTATAATAAACCACTTTTTTAGCTAAAGTACTTAATTTTATAACATCATCATCGAGCATATTAATTTTTTCAATTATTACTAATTTATTAAACATAATTATCACCCTAATTAATAATATATAAGAAAATTCGAAATTTGTAAAAAATAACACTTACATCAAAAATTTTTTTATGATATAATCCGGCAAGTTTAATAAAGTGATCTAATAAGAATTTATTCTTAAGCCCCTGCTTTATAACTAAATTATTATCAAAGGAGGATAACATGGATAATAATTACTTAATTAAAGAAAAAGAAGGAAAGTTATTACTAAAATTTTCAATTCCTTGTATTCTAAGCTTATTAATTGCTGCTTTATACAATATTGTTGACCAAATCTTTATTGGAAATGCAAAAAATGTTGGTGCAATCGGTAATACTGCAACAACTATCGTATATCCTTTAACAGTTATTTGTTTAGCATTTGGATTAATGTTTGGAGACGGAGCTGCAAGTTTAATGAGCCTTGAAAGTGGTAAGGGAGAAGGAGCTAAAAATCATAAAATCGTAGGTAATTCGATTCTTTGTGGTATTATAGTGTCTATTGTATTATTATTAATTTGCTTCCCACTTTTAACACCAATTTTAAAATTCTTTGGTGCAAGAGATCAAGAATCATTAGATTTCAGTTTACAATATGGTCAAATCATCTTGATTGGTGTTCCTTTTGCAATAATCATGACTTTAATCAACTCAATCATCAGAGCTGATGGTTCTCCACAAATTGCTATGATTTCTATGGTATTAGGTGCCATTATTAACATTGTATTAGATGGTCTATTAATTAATAACGCAAATTTAGGAATCCGTGGTGCAGCCCTTGCAACTATCATTGGACAATTTGCATCATTTATTGTATCAATAATCTACTTAATCAGACCCAAAACATTCAAATTGAAACTAAAATCATTTAAACCACATTTTGAAATAATTACAAAGTTCTCTAAGCTTGGATTCTCTAGTTTACTAACTCAACTTGCAATTGTAGTACTAACAATTGTAGCCATGAACGCAATCGGTCAATATGGTGCTTCTTCTAAATATGGTGTATCTGAGCCTCAAGCTATCTTTGGTATAGTCACAAAATTATTTGCAATTATAATCAATATTTCAGTTGGTATTGCAGCTGGTTCACAACCACTTGTTGGATATAATTTTGGTGCAGGTGAATATAAGAGAGTTAAAAAATTCTTAACATTAATTGTTGTATCAAATATTATTATTGGTCTATTATCAACATTATTACTACAATTATTCCCAAGTCAAATAATTTCAATCTTTGGTACAAACACTAAGAACCCTGATTTATATCTAGAATTTGGTGTAAAAGCTATCAGAATTTATTTAATGCTAATCACATTAACATTATTAGGAAAAGTTACAGCTATCTACTTACAAGCATCTAATTCACCTTTAAAAGCTGCATTCTTATCACTTTTAAGAGATATTATTACAGTTGTACCTGCTATGTTTATTTTACCAATTTTTTTAGGACTTGATGGAGTTTTATGGGCAGCTCCTGTTGCTGACATAATTACAGCTATTGTAACAATCACTTTTATCATTCTTGAATATAAGAAATTAAACAAACTAATTAAAGAAAAAAACTTATAAAAAAATGGATTCTATTAATTTAGAA
>CAMNGZ010000002.1 GCA_946538835.1 uncultured Clostridium sp.
AATTTTCAAAAGATGTATATGATTATATATCAGATAATATTGTAAATATTTGTATGGATTATAATAAAACATCTTATATTAGTTCTAAATATATCAATAAGAATAACGTTTTTAATTATGACTTGATTAAAGAACAATATAAGAGTGAATATAATACATTTAAGGCATATTCTTTATCAAGAATTGTACTTTTGTTTATTTGCTTATTTATAACACTTGGTACTGCTATTCTTTTCTCTATTATTCATAAGAAATACCAACATAGTAAAGAAATATTATTGGCACTTAATTTTTCAAATTATAAACTAAGGTTGTTATATTATGGAACATTTATATTATTATTAATGGGTTATTTGGTTGCAATAATACTCAGTATTATATTGAAAACAAATTTAGAAAAATTTGTAATGGATAATTATAGTATAAAAAATTATAGTATGGATTCATTTAATTATAGTGTTATTATAAATATCATGATTTTAGTGTTTATAACAGTTTTCTATTCTTTAAAACATAAATCTATCTTTTATATTGATAGAATGTAAAAAAAAGACTTATCAAATGATAAGCTTTTTTTTATAAAGAAAGAATCCTTTGAACGAATTTAGCATTTGCGCTAGTTCCTTCTTTAAATTCTGTATCTAATTGATTAATGATATTTACATTTGTAGGATCATTATTTTCTAATACGAAATGTTTTGCAAATAGCATACCAGCACATAAGTTAGGATTTACGCCTTCGTTATGTTCTTTTTGATATATAGAATATAGATTGTATAGATTATGGTTGAATTTATAGATATAGTGTTCTAAATCCTTATCAAGGAATGATTTAAATACTAATCCGTATCTAGTTTGAATATTTACAGCTTTATGGAAGAATGTGTTTGAGAAGATGTTGTTAACTTCCATTAATAGTTTATCTTCTTCAACACCTGTTCCTACATAAGCTGCATATTCTACCACAGTGTAATCAAATACTCTTTGGTATAAGACCTCAGCAATATCTTTGATTGGAATCAAGTTGTTCTTAATTTGATAATCAAAATATTCTATTTTATCAGGTAAACATTCTAATTCTTTGTAGAAAATAGATGTGTGATTAATCCAAAAATTTGAAGCTTTGATGATGTTGTTCATTGCGCTAGTTTGTTCTTCACTTTTTTCCGCAAAGAAGTAGTGATATAAAACTTCTTTCGTAGAAACAATTTTATTGATACGTCCTAAAGTAGCGCACGCAAACACCTCATCCTCAGCAAATGCGATATCTTCTGAGAAGTGTAGGCCTTCAACAATTTCTCTTTTATATAATTTGTTCCAAGGTAGTGTTGGTGCAAATGTGTGTTGGTAATAACTTAAAAAGTCATCATGATCTTTTAAATTGTATACACGGTCAGTTAAATGTGTGAAGAAGAAAGGATGAATGTTGTTGCAAACGGCAACATCACAATCATTTTCTTCAATTAACTTTGTCATTTTGTTAAAATAATCCATATCTAGATCATCGTCTGCATCAACGAATTGAACGTAGTCGCCATTTACTTTGGTTAGACCGACGTTTCTTGCATGAGAAACACCATAATTATTTTCATTAAACAATTTAACACGGTTATCTTTTTTTATGATTCTTTCAACTATTGTTTGAGATTCATCATCAGAACCATCATTAACGATGATTACCTCGACGTTTTTATATGCTTGATTAAGAATACTATTTAAACATCTTTCGATTGTATTTTGTGCGTTATACATAGGGATAACTACAGATATAAGTTTTTCCATATTTTTCTCCATATTGTAAAGTTGACTTTACATATGCTTGTATTATACTTTATGCGTCATATATTGTCAACTGAATTCGATTAATTGTCATGATTGTTGGTTTTAAATGAAAAATCCGCTATAATGTGATTATAATTATAGTATGCAACCATTGGTTGCGCTCATTCAAACTAGAATTGGTGTTCGCAACCGGCATGTTTTGGTAAAGTGTAGGTGTAAAAGAGAGGTACACATTATGAATTTAGAAATTGCAAATAAATTAGTAGAATTAAGGAAAAAGAATGGATACAGTCAAGAAGAATTAGCTGAAAAGTTAGGTTTATCTAGACAAGCCGTATCTAAATGGGAAAGAGCTGAATCTAGTCCTGATACAGATAATTTGATTGTATTAGCTAGATTATATAATGTATCATTAGATGATTTATTATCAACAAGCGCAAGTAACGAAGAAATAAAAGAAGATAACATGCTAAAAGAATCTAGTGATACAAAGTCTGATGATGATGTTTCTATGACTAAGAAACAAATTGCTATTGTAAGTATAGTTACAACAAGCATTTTATTTATAGGATTAATTCTTTATATCATCCTAGGATTTAAATTTGATCGTGTTTGGATTTGGGGATGGTCTTTAATGCTTATGGGACCTTTTGTGGGTTCTATTTTAGAAGCTGTATTTAAGAAACATCCTAAGCATGTAGCATTGCCATTAGTATGTGTTTTAGTTTATATGGTTTGTGGTGTCTATTTAAAAGCTTGGCATATTGCTTGGGTAGTATTTCTATTAATTCCAATTTATTACACATTCTGCAACATTTTTAATGAAGAATAGTAAAGTGCATTCTATGCACTTTTTTCCTTTGAAAAAATAATACAATTATGATATCATTAACAACGAAATTAGGTGATAATATGTTAAGACAAGACTATATTCCAAAGCATGAACAATTAAAAATATATCAAGATACTGACATGTTTTTGATTAATTCTGATACTGAAGCATTAGGAGAATTTATTGAAGTTTATAAGAATGATTCCGTGCTTGATGTAGGAACTAATACAGGTGCACTTTTACTTTATGCATCTTTGTTTAACCCTAAAAAATTAACTGGTTTAGATATCAATGAAAAAGCATTAGAAATTGCAAAGAAGAATTTAGAATTTAATAAAATTGAAAATTTTGAGCTTATCCATGATAATATTGTGACATTTACTCATGATCCTTATGATGTAATTATTTGTAATCCTCCTTATTTTGAAACTAAGGAAGATAATAAGAGCAACAATAGTTATAAGAATTTAGCTAAACATGAATCTATTTTAGAACTTAAAAGCTTAGTTAAAGGTTTATCTCGTAATTTAAAAGATAATGGTACACTTTATTTCTTATTTTTGACTTCAAGATTAGAAGAAGTGATGTGTGAACTACATAAGAATAACTTAATTGTTAAAAAAATGAAGTTTGTTTATGATGTAAATAAAGAATACTCTAATGTATTTATGGTTAAATGTGTTAAAAACGCTAAAACTGGTATGTTTGTTGAAAAACCACTAGTTTTTGATAGAAGAAAAAAATAATAAAATTAGAATAGGCAAGGTTTGAACGATTTTAATCTCTAAGATACCTTGCCTCTTTTTTTTTATGATATCGTAGTATAATATAACTAGAGGTGACCTATATGAAAAGATTTATAATAATTATAGTTTTACCTTTGGTATTCACTCTTGTTTCATGTGGTGGATCTACATCGAAGCCAACTTCTGAAATAAGCCAACCTACTACTCTGGAGTCTGGTACAACAAGTGATAATATTACGACACAATCTAAAGCGGATGATGATTTTATGAATAAAACTTTATTTTTAAAAATTGGTAATACTGAAGTCAATGTTAATTGGCTTGATAATGATTCTGTTAGTGCATTAAAGAACCTAGCTAAAGATGGTCTTACTATTAAAATGCATATGTATGGTGGGTTTGAACAAGTTGGCTCTTTAGGAAGCGCAATTACATCAGCTGATAAAAAAATAACTACTAGCCCAGGAGACATTGTTTTATACTCATCTGATCAAATAGTTATATTTTATGATTCAAATACATGGGCTTACACTAAACTAGGCCATATCAATTTATCTAAAAATGAACTAGCTGACTTATTAGGTAATGGTGATGTCACTATTACAATTAGCTTAAAATAAAAACACCACTAGATATTATTCTAGTAGTGTTAGAAGATTTCTTTGACTTTAATATATAAATTAAAGGAAATTATTCATATAATGGTTTTCCAAGCTTGTCTACATATGGCTGAGGCTTATATGTTATTCCTTTAATTTTTAATTTTGGTTCACCAAATTTTGGGTTATATCCAAATAGGTTGACATATTTATCAATGTCATCTTTTTCTTCAGACATTGACTTTAATACTTCGAAGCATGCAAGGGTATCATCTAATGCTCTATGAGTGTTTTGAACTTTATCATCTAGGTTATAATGAGTTACTGCTTGATATAGTTTGTGTGGATATAAAGCTCTATCTTTATATACTGTTAATATATCTAGAAAAGCCAAATCTTCAAATTTGCATCCACGTAAGAAATAACGTAAGAATGATAAATCAAATTGGGCGTTGTAGGTTGCAATTAATTTTTTTCCTGGTTTATTCAACATTTCTTTGAATTGATCTCTAATCTCTTCAAATGTATAACCTTTAGTTTGTAGCATTTCATCAGTGATATGAGTTAATTCAACAATTTCAGGACTAAGTTTTGCTGTTTTATCTTGTAATTTGATTAAAGCGTTTATTTCATCTCTTATAAAAAGTTCATCTCTAATTCTTTCAACCGCAATTACTCCTAAGTCGATGATTTGGTCAGTCTGAGGATTTAATCCGGTAGTTTCTGTGTCAAGACAAATAATAGTATCGTACTTATCATATATTGATTTTAAATTATTCATAAATAAATCATCCCTTTGCTAATAATATAGCATAAAAATAGCAAATTTACTAACTTTTGTGATATAATTTAAATGACTTTTTTAGAAAGAAGGCAATCATATGGACAGAGAAGAAATTTTAGCAAAAATCCATGAATTAAAGAGTAAAGGTGTAGAAGTTCCTACAGATCAAATGATTAAATCAGATGAACAAATCGAAGGTATCCGTAAGGCTTCATTAGTAAATACAAAAGTATTAGACGAGGTTTCAAAACAAATTCGTCCTTATATGACTACAGAAGAGATTGATGAAATCGTCAGACTTAAGTCAATTGAATTTGGCGGAAAGTCAGCTGTACTTGGATATGAAGGATATCCTAAGAACTGTTGTACTTCAGTAAATGACCAAGTTTGTCATGGTATTCCATCAAAGAAAGATGTATTAATGCCAGGTGATATCGTAAATGTTGACTGTACTACTTATGTTGATGGTTATTACGGTGATTCAAGCAGAATGTTTATCATTGGTGAAACTACTAAGGATAGAGCTGATTTATGTGAACGTGTAAAGAAGATGCTTGATAAAGCGTTTGAATCACTTGTTCCATGGGAATCAACATTAGGTGATATTGGTTATATTATCAATAAGATGGCAACAAGTTATGGTTATCAAGTTGTTAGAGAAGTTGGTGGTCATGGAGTTGGTCTTGAAATCCATGAGGATCCATATGTATGCCATGTCGGTAAGAAGAAGACTGGTATGCTTATTACTCCTGGTATGGTATTCACAATTGAACCAATGGTAAACCGTGGTAAGCGTCATGTATTCTTAGATGCATCTAATGATTGGACTATCTACACTGAAGATGGTTCTGATTCTGCTCAATGGGAGTATACTATCGCAGTATTTGAAGATCACTGTGAAGTATTAGCACACTAAAATGAGTGATGATGTTATTTTAACAAATAAAGATGCAAGAAAGAGCTTAAAGCGACTTGAAAAAGATATTCATAAAAATAGACTTTTAAACAAAAGACCTAGAGTTGAACCTCCTAGAAGGGTCTTACTTGAGGAAATTGGATGTGCTGTTTCTCATGGTATTGGTGCTGTTTTGTCAATCATTGGGCTAGTATTCTTATTAATTAAGAGTACAACCCCTTTGATGCGTGTAGCTGCAATAATTTATATGGCATCTATGTTTTTGATGTGTTTAAATAGTTGCTTATACCATTCTTGGAAATGGGGAAGAAAAGTTAAGAGAATTTGGAGAAGATTTGATTATACATCAATCTATTTACAAATTGCTGGTACATTTGCTCCTATTCAATTGATATTACTTGGTCGTGTTTATGGCCAAACTGGTCAAATTATTGGTTATCTTTATTTTGGATTAATGTGGGCAGCATTTATTACAGGTATTGTACTTACTTGTGTATTTGGACCTGAAAATGTTCGTAAAGTTAATTTTCCACTATATTTTGTTGGTGGCTGGTCAGCATTGTTAATGGTTCCTGGATGGATACAATATGATTGGCATTTTGCAATGTGGATTTTTATAGGTGGAGCTGTATATTCACTTGGTATGATACCATTTGGTCTTTTAAGAAGAAAACCTGGTGCTCATTTCTGGTGGCATATATTTGTACTTGCCGGAGTTATTTTGCATTTTTATGCAATATATCAATTTATATTTTCAGCATAAAAAAAGGAAATCTAGATTAGACTTCCTTTTTATTTTATTTTAATAATGATTGAATATATTTGAAGCTAGATTCCATCTTGTCCTTAGGACAACCTTCAAATACTAGAACGGCATTTGGAGTTAGTTCCTTAGCTTTTTTGACGATATATTCTAGATCCATTAAACCTTCACCAAGGCCTACTTGCTTTAACTTGTTGTTTTCAGTATCAACTACGAAATCCTTTAAGTGATAAATTACAATTTTATCTTTAAAATATTTAATGGATTCATCAAACATTTCATGTTGAGTCTTAGTATCATAAGCACTGATGTCTAGGTAGTTGAAGATATCAACAGTTACTTTAACATGTCCATTATCAATTGCGCTTACTAGCTTGTTTAATTGGCTAGGGCAATACATACAATGTCCATATGCACCCTCTAGAGCGATATAGGCATCCTTTTCTTTAGCTACCTTTGCTAGGTCGCTAAATATTTCAATATCTGTTTTTAATGCCTCATCTGTTCTGTTTAATGGGTTATATGTCCATTTATCATCATTGAATGAACCTGTTTCGCTACCTACATATGAACAATTGAAGTCTTTACAATATCCTAAATATTCTTTAAAGCGTTCAATGGTATCAGCTACTAATTCTTTATTAGAATGCACTGGATTAAAATAAGCTCCTAGCATTGTAACTAGAACGTTATTATCTTTAAATGCTTTTGCAGTTTCTAAAATATCTTTATATTCAATAGAGTGAGCTTTACCACCAAATCCATCGATTGCTTTATATAAAACTAGTTGAACTCCATCAAATCCAATCTCTTTAGTTTTTTTAGCAAGTTCAATTGCGTTACTTTTTCCTAAATCATGTACTCTTACGGCGATTTTCATTTGAATAACTCCTAACTTAAATGTATAATCATAGTATAAAACTATAAATTAATTGTATCACAATTTAAAAGGAAAAGGATTTATTAAAAATGATTTTAACAAATTTTTGGTCTGATTTTTATACTAAATATATTGCTTATGGTGAATATCAAAGAGGATTAATAGCAGGTTTAAATACTACTTGGGGAGTATTTTCTAAATATCATTTAATTTTAATGATTTCGTTGTTATCAAGTTTTGTGCTATTTACATATTTAACAAGAAATGCCACTAGTAAAAGCTTAGAGAAGTATCAAAAAATTGTATCAATTGTTATGTTAGTGCTTGAAGTGTTTAGAACTATTTGGTTACAAGTATACAAAGATGAAATATTTTTTCAACAAGATAACATTATAAGATATGATTATTGTAATCAAGTATGTCTTTTCTTGCCAATTTTGTGCCTACTTGGTGTAAAAGAATTATATCCATTTATGGCAGCAGTCGCATTCTGGGGTGGTGGAGCAGTAATGTTATACCCTCTAAATATTTTTAGATTCTATGGTGGATGGCATATTATGCCTATTCAATCTATGATAAGTCATGGACTTATGTTTTTGTCATCAATCAATTTGACAAGAATTCATAAGATTAGCTTGAAACATGATTTCTTTATCTCAACTATAGGCTTTTTGATGATGGCAGGATTCTCATTATTTTATAATGCAGAAAGAGGAGAAAACTTTATGGCATTTAAAGAATCTTCGGGTGTTCCAATTGTAGCTTTAATGCCAAACCCTATCAATAAAATTGCAATCATTTCTATAGTTGTATTAGGAATATTCCTATATTTACTTGTTTCAAAACATTTCGAACAAAAATTCTTATGTACTGATTTAAAGGAGAAAAAAAGCTATGATATACAAGAATCCGATTCTACACTTTGATTTTTCTGACCCCGATGTTATTCGTGATGGTGCTGATTTTTATATGATAGCTAGCTCATTCAATATGTTGCCAGGACTTCCTATATTACATAGTAAGAACTTGGTAGAATGGGAAATTATTAATTATGCAATTAAAAAATTAGATTCAAGATTTGATAAAGTCATTCATGGAGAAGGTGTATGGGCTCCATCAATTAGAAAACACAACGGAATTTTCTATATTGTATATCCAGATCCTGATAAAGGAATTTTTGAAATACACACAAATGACTTATATAAAGAATTTAGTGAACCTAGATGTTTAATTAGCGGGCGTGGTTATGAAGACCCATGTCCTATTTGGGTTGATGATAAGTGCTATATTACTTTCGCATTTGTTAAATCTAGAATTGGATTTAATTCTCGTATTGCCGTTATTGAGGCTAAAAACGATTTAAGTCAAACAATTGGTGATTATAAGATTGTATATGATGGAACTAATGATAATCCAACTATAGAAGGGCCTAAGTTTAATTTTAGAAATGGTTATTTTTATATTATGGCTCCTGCAGGTAGTGTCAAAGGTGGTTGGCAAACTTGCCTTAGAAGTAAGGAACCATTTGGACCATATGAATCAAAGATTGTATTATACCAAGGTGATACATTAGTTAATGGACCTCACCAGGGTGCATTAATTGATTTGGATGATACAAATCAAAATTACGCTTTTGTTCATTTTCAAGATAAGAGAGCTTATGGTCGAATTATTCACCTTGAGCCTGTTAAATTTGTCAATGATTGGCCAATTTGTGGAGAATCTAAAGACTATATTTTGGCTGGAACTCCAGTTAGTGAACATGAATATTTGGTTGATGTTGAATCTAACTATAAGGTAATGATTAGTGACAAATTTAAAGATAATAAATTATCGGTTATGTGGCAAAGACCAAGTAACCTAGATAATTTTTATAGTTTTAATAATAAGCTTATTTTTAATTTTAATAAGACTGAATATGCAAATAAAATAGATTTAAATCCTTATAGCATTTATACTAAAATTCCTGCACTTGAGTTTGATGTATCAACTCAATTTGATATGAAGAATATGAAAGATGGAGATCACATAGGATTTGTTGTGATGGGACAAATATATAAAGCTATTGAATTTAGTAAAAAGGGAGCTAAATATCTTGTTTCTTTAATTGATGGAAATTTTGATGAAGATAATAAGGTTATAGATTCTTTTGAAATTAATGATAGTAGTGTTATTTTAAATGCTCAATTTAGAAATAAAGATATATATAATCTTTTATATACAATCCATGTGAATGGTATTAAGGTATTCAATAAAGAGAAAGCGTATGCTGGTCGTTGGATTGGTTCAAATATAGGATATTATTCATATACTACAAGTGATGAACCTGGTACTTGTGATATTTTATATTATCATACAAATATTATTAAATAAATTTGCTGTAGAATGTAGCTTTGTTAAAGCTTATTCTATGGTTTTTTTATTGCTTTTTCATGGCATTAGCAAACTATTTTTTAGAAAGAGTTTGTTTAATTTGTTGATTTTTTTTATAAAAAATGATATAATATATACCGTAGTAATGTGTATATTAGATCTATGGTTGGAGGTGTAGCATGAAAAACGGTCCTACTTTTATATTAGATTCGGATGATCTAAAAAAGAAATTAGGGGATTTCATGGGAAAGAAAATTACGGTAGTTGAGCATAAAACTCGTAATAAGATTATTGAGAGGCAAGGAGAACTTACCTTAATCACCGATAAATTATTTACATTCAAGGTTAAATTAGGCAGAAACAATTACGCTGAATACTCATACACATATGGTGAACTTGAGATTGGCAAGGTTGAAATAATAGAACTTTAATAACTACGTCCGGATTATTCCGGATTTTTCTTTATTTATGGTATAATGAGACAGGTGATTTTTTATGATTATAGATTTTAAGGATGTATCATTCTCATACACAGACAAACCTATTTTAGATAAGGTTAATTTCACTTTAACTGATCAAGATAAAACTGGTTTGGTTGGTGTTAATGGTACAGGTAAATCAACTATTTTAAAGTTAATAATTGGTGATGAAAAAGAAAAAGGTGGTCAAATTATCAAATCTGGTAATATGATTATTTCTTATTTATCCCAAGACCCATATATTAAAGAAGGTCAAACATTTTTAGAATATGTTATGTCTTCATCTTCAAAAGAACATCCTGTTTTAGAATATGAAGCTAATTCGGCTATTACTAAGATGAAATTGGATCCTAAACGAATTGTTTCTAATTTATCTGGTGGAGAAAAGAAGAGATTAGCTTTAGCTAAAACACTTGTCACATATTGTGATTTTTTATTGCTTGATGAGCCTACTAACCACTTAGATAATGATATGATTATTTATCTTGAAAAATATTTAGAAAGATTTAAACATGGTTTACTTATGGTAACACATGATAGATATTTTTTAGAGAAATGTTGCGACACTATGTTTGAACTTGATAATGCTAAAATATATTCTTATAAAGCTAATTATACTCGTTTCTTAGAGCTTAAAGCTTTAAGAATTGAGAATCAAAATAAAGTTGAGTCTAAATTAAAAAAATATTTAGCCCAAGAACTTGATTGGTTACATCGTGGCGTTGAAGCTCGTCGTACTAAATCCAAATCAAGAATTGAACGTTATGAGGAATTATCAAAAACTAAATTTTCACAAACTAAATCTTTTGAATTCTCAAGTGTTAAGACTTATCTTGGTAAGAATATTATTGAAATTAAGAATGCATCTAAAGGATATAATGGTAGAACACTATTCAGTGATTTTTCACTAGATGTTTTACGTACAGACCATATCGGTATTATTGGTGATAATGGTTGTGGTAAATCTACACTTTTTAAAACTATCATGGGACTTGAGCCATTAGATAGTGGTGAAATTAAGATTGGTGAAACATTAAATATTGGTTATTTCAGTCAACACTTTGATGAGATGGATCCTGATATGAATGTTTTGAAATATATCGAAAAGGATTCTAATAAAATTGAAACTCTTGATGGAGAAATGAGTGCTAAAGCATTATTAAATAGATTCTTGTTTGATGATGAATTATTGTATACTCCAATTCGTAGTTTATCTGGTGGAGAAAAGAGAAGACTACAACTAGTTAAAGTTTTATCTAGAAATCCTAATGTTCTTATATTAGATGAACCTACTAACGATCTTGATATTTATACAATTGAGATTTTAGAGCAATATATTGATTCATTCATAGGACCTGTTCTTTGTGTATCACATGATAGATATTTCCTTGATCATATAGCGGATAAGATTTTATATTTTAAAGATGGAAAGATTAATTATTACCAAGGTAGTTTTAGTGAGTTCTTAGATAATAATGTTGATTCAATCAAGAATGATGATGTGAAAGGCTCATATAAGCCTCGCCATACATCTATGCCTTCTAAGTTAAAACGTCAAATTGAAGAAACAGAGAAGAAGATGAATGAACTTGAAAAAAAGATGAATGAATTAGATATTGTCTTAAAATCCAATCCAAGTGATTATCAAATTTTAGTTGATGCTCAAAAAGAGAAAGATGAAATATCTTTAGAATATGAAGAGGTTGGTACATTGTACCTTAGCTTAATGGAAGAAAAAGAAAATTACGATTAGGTGAATTATGTTTTATAATCAAGATGAAGAAGCTTTAGTAAGAAAATTCAATTCATATAAGGATAATGCTAGTAGAAATTATAAAACCATTTTAACTAAGTTTTTATCTTTGCGTGAACAAGAATTATTAAGTTTTGTAATAGGTAAAGGGGATGTTTATTTATATTTTTCTTCTTTTTCTATAGAAGATGAATATAAAAGGGCTGTGATTAGTCCTTTTGAGATTGAACCTGATTTTAAGATTAGCTTACTAAAGCTTAATTATAATAAAAAATTCATAACATTAGACCATCGTCATTTGTTAGGAAATATTATGGGTTTGCAAATTGAACGTAATATGCTTGGAAATATCTTAATTAATAAAGATAATGATATTTATATTGAGATAGCTAGTGAGATGGAAGAATTCTTAAAAGAAAATTTGCGTTCTATTGACCACACTCCTATTGAACTTATCAACGTGGATAAATTAGAAGGAGATTTCTCTCCTAATTTAGAAATAAAGAAGCATTATTGTGCTAGTCTTAGAGTTGATTTGATTATTGCAGAATCCTTTAATTTATCAAGAAAAGAATCTTTAGATAAAATAATGGAAGGAAACCTTAAGATTAACAGTGCTGTTGAACTTAATCCTTGTAAGAATATCAAAGAAAATGATACCATTTCTTTAAGAGGAAAAGGCAGAATTAAAATTATTTCTATTGGTGGTTTATCTAAAAGTGGAAAAACCATGGTTGAGATAGGAAAATATATGTAGAAAATGCTACTGGAGTAGCTAATTATTCCTCTGGTGAGATAGTTCTAACCTCTATTTTTGCTGGTGCTTTTTCAGGAGTAACTGCTGGATTTGTGGATAAGATTAAAATTCCGCATATTACAAGCGGTAGAGGATCATTGAGTTCAATCCCCAAGCAAATTAATACTAAACTTGTTAGAAATAAAATTTCACGCATTTCAGCAAAAACATTTAGGAAAATGCTGGCATTAGAATTTTGTAATTCCTTGCCGTCAAATTTTATAAATTCATTTACTAACGGTGTAGTTTTATCTCCTGTCACAGATAGTTTTTAGAAAGGAATAAAAAATGAAATTAAAATTTAAAGAAGTTTTTTCTGTTCAAACTGATGAAAAAAAATATACAACAACAATTTTATCTTTTGTTATAGTAATGGTATGTATTGGTGTTTTAATTGCACTTTCCAATCTTATTCCAATTTTATTATTATCAAGATTTATTATGGTTTGTCTAACAACCGTATGCTTTTACTTATTTATTGCTTTATTTAGTAAATTGATTTTTATTTCTGAAAATATTGAAAAGCAAAGTGTTAAGAATAAGTCCTATAAATTTAAATTTGATTCTATTTTTATTAATTATGAGGATTTAATTAATTGGATATATAAATATTCTGCTCCTGAACAAATAATCATCAAATTGGATGGAGAATATCATTTTGTTGAAGTATCTTATGATACAAAAGGTAGAAGAGGAAAATACGTAAATAGAAATACATATTTCGATGATGTATTAACAAAAGTTGAAGATATTGAAAAAATAATTAAAGCAAATTCTAAAGACGGAAAAATAGAAGTTTTTGAAACATATGATCATCAAAGTCCTCAAGTACTCGTTGATGAAATAAAATCTTTAATTTAAAAATAACCTTACAAACTATATCAGTTAAGGTATATGAAGATTAATTGGTTCTGTAAATGATCTGTTGTGTAGAGAATCAAAATGGTTTGCAACAACTGGAAAAAATGCATCAAGATAGGCGTCCTGGTTTGGCCAAAATGATTATGTTGGAGTTCGAGTAGCCCAAAGTGCGCTTAAAAATGCATGTTTTAATTCTTGTTTTGATGCAATTGGTCCAGCCTACTGCATTGAAGTTAAAGCATTAAATTCAGCATTATTCGGAATGTGGTTTTTCTAGGAGGTTTCTATGAACAAAAAAATATTTGTTGCTACAATAAATTGGGCTAAAACAAATGAAACAAGAAAAATTATTGGGCCTCTCAATAATCCAACATATAGTCCACAGATTTCAGATGATGGTGAATATGTTATTAATGGAAGTTCTTGGAGCGTATTTTGCTATAATTTTAAAATGATTGTTCAAAATAGAACCAAATCATTAGTTAAATATTTGAATCAAAATTCGCACCTGATAATTTGAAATATGAAGCAGTTTTTCATTGCATGAAATGGGGAAAGTAGTTGCTTCTGGGAAATTATAGATAATTCGAAAATGGATTTTTAAGACAATAACATTACATCTGTACAAATTAAGGTATATGGAGAAATCTGTATACCTTTTTTTTGATTATCTAAATAATCTGTTGTGTAGAGAATCAAAATTGTGTAATAATTTTTTGCCTAGTTTTTTTGTTTACGCTTTCTTAAAAAATATAATTTTTAGATTGGATGAATAATCTGATCTTTTGTTTATTACTGTTTGTTATCTATTCAAAAATATTATTTTACTTTTTTAGAATAACATATGAAATCATTAAGACTAAAGTTAAAAAATAAGTTGAAAATGTTAATAATATGTAATATGATTGCCCAAAATTAAAAGAAAGTATTTATAAATAAAAAAATGAATATAAAGTTAAATAGTATTTTAAAACTCTATTCTGACTTGAGTGTTAACCCAAAAGAATGTTTTTGCCAGTTAAGAAAATTTTACAATTTATCAGTTGCAGATTTTTTAGAAAAGTCAAAATTGTCCCATAAAGTATATGATAATATTATAAGCGGAAAGAAAATTTCAAAAATTTCATGCATTAAAATGTGTCTTGGTTTTTCATTACCTGTGACAGTAATGAAGAAAGTTTTAAGAATTTTTGGATATAATTTGAATGAAAATGATTTAAATGATGCGGAAATTTTGTTAAAATATGAAAAATATTTGGCAAAGTTCCCACCTTTATGGTGGGAATCAATATAAAATTAAAATTAGCTTTCATTTAATTACTACAATTTAATTTTAAATGTATAAATAATATTGAATTTAATTCAATTATTAATAAAAACACATCTTAAAAGGTACCCACCATTTTGGCTTGATTCGGCGGGTATTCTTTTTGTTTGCTTTGTTCTATAATGCAAACAAGAAAGGAGGGAAAGCATTATGGAATATATATCTATACCATGTATTGTTGTAATTTGTTATTTGTTTGCTGAAATGCTCAAAGTTATTACAGGAAAGAATGAAATAGTTAAAAGATTAATACCATTAATTGTTGGATTAATAGGTGGAATATTAGGATTTAGTATACATCGATTCTATCCAGATTATTTAGGTGTTAATACTATGTATGAAGCAATAGCTATAGGAATTATTTCAGGATTATCATCAACAGGTTCAAATCAAATAATAAAGCAACTATTAAAAGGAGAAAAAAAGAATGAGAGCGAATTTTTTTGAGTTAGAATATAACCCAAAAATTGATTATCTGATCACAAAAAATTTATTACTTGGTTGGCCTAAAAATCATAATGAGTTTGATTTAAGAAAGGTTTATAAAAATAAATATAAAAGATTAGATAAGAGTTTAAAAAAGATAAAGAAGATAAGAGATTTTTTAAGGAAAAAGGAAATCATTAGTTTTGATAAAGAAGATTATCAAAAGCTAATTAAAATAATTACAAACAAATCATATGAGTATCATTTCAAAGTTGATTTTAAAGAAATGAAAAAAGAAAATTTAGTAGAATATGTTTCATTTCTAAAATACTTAGATGATGAAGATATTAAATTATCTGCATTATCAGTAATGGTTTTATATGTATGTGCAAAAGAAAATGAAATAATTATTCCTTATAGAGGAATGATAAGAAGAATTTTAAATGAAGAAAATGCAGATGTGGTAAATACAATGATATGCATTTTACGAGATAGAACTGCAAGAAATAATATTAAACATGATATTAGAATTAATGAGCTTGTGAGAAAAACAGTTAAGGATAAAAAACAAGAATTCTTAGAAACATTTAAACAAGTCAAATCATATGGAGTATTTGGATCTTTTGCACTCCATAAAGAGAATGAATACAGTGACTTAGATATGGTCTTTATAAGTGATGATACAAGCATCTTACTTGAAAGAGATATCTATGAATATTGGCGCAAATATTTTGATATTGAAATGGACATTAAGGTCGTTAAAGAAGATGAACTTGAAAATGAATTAACAGATTGCATGCGCATGACACTTAAAATGGTGAAATAAAATGGGAAAATATGAACTAATTGTGCGCAAAAAAGTATCAGCATTTATTGAAAAGCAATTTCGTTATTTTGGCTATGATTTTGATCACGATGAGTACAAAAAAGTAACTTATGGAGAAAAAGGAATATCTACGCCTTTAGAAGACAAATTAAAATCATATTTTGATGCATATATGTATTTATTATCAAATGCCAAAAGTCCACTTACTAAAGCTATTTTAAATAAGTTTAATTATATATTATTTGAAGATAGCTTTAATGAAATATCAACATTATCACTTGAAACCAAATTACTAGAAATATGTGAATTATCACCAATTGAAAAAGCATGTGAATTTCATATGTATGCATATGAAAAATTATCATATTTAGATGAATGTGATAGGCAAATTGTATCATTAATGTTCTTTAATTATATTCTTGTTAAAAATGATATTCCTTGTGTAAAACTTATTGGAAGAGATATCAGTAAATATGTTAATGCAAGAGATAAATACTATGAACAAAAAGAAATACTTTATTTGTATTTTACAGAATTAGTAAAAAATTCACAGGTACTTAAAAAAACATATTTAAAGAATCTAAAAGAAACAAGTGTTAGTGATATTTATAAGACTATAAATGAATCAAAAGATGAACTACAAAATAAATATCATGTTGAAAATATATATTTGTATGGTTCTTATGCAAAAGGAATTAATAGAATAGATTCTGATATAGATTTATTAGTAAGATTATCATTTGATCTTCTTTATGAAGAACGTAAACAAATAATAGATAATTTAAAAGAATTTTTATTTAGCAAATTTAATCGATTTGTAGATATTGAAGAAGTAAGAGAATTCTTCAGTGATGAATTTGTAAAAGAAGCACGAGCATTAAAGAGAATTGTTTAAAAAAGGAGAATTATGAGAAATATAGGACTTAGAAGTTTTTCTAAGAGTTTAGAAAGAGATTTAACATTTGCAAAAGCTTATATCAATTTAAGTAAAAATGAAAATAATATAGTAATTGATATACCACTTTTGAATGAATTTGGTTTAAGTTATATTTACAATAACTTAAATAGAGAAAAAACAGGAAGTATGGGAAAGGGAGGTCAAATTAGTATTTTTAAAAAGTTAAATACAAGTGATTTAACAATTGAAAATGCTGATGGTTCAATTGATAAGTATGTTGAAGGAGAAGAAAACAAATTAACTGGCTTAACCTTAACAAGTGCCTCTACAGACAGATATAGTTTATCAAGAAATTACACTTTAAAAACTAAAGATGGAAATTCAATTGAATATGGTGATACAGTTAGAGATTATCCAGAAAAAATTAAAACTAATAATATCACAAATACTATAACTTTAACATCTGATGGTATCATTTTAAAGAATCAATCAAAAGACGAAGCCTTTTTAAAAATTAATGGAAAAGGAATCGTTGAAGAAATAACATTAAAAAAGGATTCAAAATTAATTCAAACAGTATTATTACATTATGAAAATGAAAAATTAATTGAAATTGAATATGTAAATCCACGTGGTGGAAAGAATAGTGTATTAATAAGACATGATGCATATTCAGTTAGTGTAATATGCAAAGAAACTAACGAAGGTGAAAAATATATCTTTAGACAAGGATTGCTTGTTGAAGTTGACATCATTGATAAAAAAGAGACTAAAAAAGATATACGTATAACATATGATGAAAATTTAAATGCAACCACAATAGAAGATAGTACAGGTACTAAAGAGTATTACTTATTTAATAGTTGTAAGATTCAAGGTTATGAATTTGATGTTAACACAGTTTATACAAATGATCTAGGAGATGTAACAGCTAATGAGTATAATGATGAGTTAAAATTATTATATTCAAATGGATATGATAAAGTTAAATTGCAAAATGCTGTTATTTCAAATTTGAATTTATCAGATTTTAGCATTGAAAGAGATGATTATACAGCATCAAATAAATATGAAGAAAAAGTATTAGTTAATGCAAGCAAAACTAATAGCCAATTTAAAGGAATTAAAACTATTTCATTATTAGGAAATGGAACTGATAATTATTTGTTTACTTGTCTTGTCAAAGGTAATGAAAATGGTAAAATTAATGCCACATTAACTTCAAAAATTCAAGATCAATATGTTGAATCAATAAAATCTAGCGTTTTAAATGTAAAAAAAGATTTAAGAATGCTTAGTGTGTGTTTAAATGCAACAAGGGCATTTGATACTTTAGAAATTACACTTGAAGGAAATGGAAATCTTGTAATTGGTTCTATAAATTTATTTAAAACTGAATTTGCATCTTTCTATTTATATGATGAACACGGAAATAGAACTGGTGTGCAAAATGGTGGTAAAGCGACATACAATTCCAAGAATTTGATATCTAATGTGGTTGCAGATAATTGTGCTAGTTATGATTTTACATATGATTCAAACAATAATATGAAGAGTTGCAAAGGCGCGTATGGTATTAAAATTGAAAATGAGTATGATAAATTCAATAATGTAGTAAAGCAAACAGCATCAAGTGATTCAGTAAAGCTTGTAACAACAAAAGAGTATGATGAATCCACAAATTTATTAAAGAGTGAAACAGATGAATCAGGAAATGTTACAACATATGAATATGATGATTTTGGCGAAGTAAAGAAAATAAAAAATGCACTAGGTCATATTTGCGAAAATGTTTATAATAAGTATTCTGATTTAGAAGAACTAATTGTATCTGGTGCTGGTAAGGAAGCAAGAGCTAAATATCATTATGATGAAGAAACCAGAAAACTTATTGAAATAGACGTTTCTAATGGAACTATTTATAGATTTGTTTATGATGAAAAGCTAAGATTTACAAAACTATTACTAAATGGAACATGTGTATTTAAATATGTTTATAATGATTTAGATTTGATTTCAAGTCAATACTTTGGTGAATCAAGTGATCATTTTGATTTTGAATATAATGATAAAAAGATGATTACTAAAGTATCATATTCAAATCAAAATTTATATTATATCTATATTTATGATGATTTTAATAGATTACATAAGATTGAAGAATCTAGAAATGAAAACTTATCTACTGTTGAAGAATATAAATATGATTCTGATTCGAAAATTGTTAAAGTCATAAATAAAAATAAAGAAATTTCTAAGATTTTTGATAATTTAGGTAATGTAAGTAGAACAAAATCAAGCTTTCCCAGCAAACAAATTGTCCAAGAATATGATACAATTGATAGAGCCAAAGGATCAAATCCTGAAACTATTCTTTCGTATATTAGTCAAAATGCTAGTACGTGCTGTGCGACCTTTATTAAAGATATTAATGCTCATAGTAAAAGTGGTATAGCTTGGAATAGGCATGGTAGAACTATAAACCCTTCAGATTTATTAAAAGATGGAATTATTCCTTGTGTAGATTCAAGTATAGGCTATTCTTTATATATTGGTAAGGCTGATATGCCAAAGACATGTGGATATGCAGCATTCTGGTTTAAACCATCAACATATGAAAATAATGTGTGCTTATTTAGTATGCTTGGTAAATATAATGATATTATATCAGTATTTACATATGATGGATATTTATACTTAAAATTAAGAAATGGAAGCAGTATTAATGATAGACCAAGTTGTGAATGTGGTCCTAATGATGCTTATTTATTATATAAATCAAAAGAAAAATATAATATTAATCAATGGAATTTCTTTGCGATAGATATTTGTACTCGTTATGATGAAGGTTGTGATTTTGTATTTGATATTGCATTCTATTTAAATAGCGATAGACAAAGAGTGTACTATAAAAATGATTGGAAATATGATAACGAAATCACAAATGATGTAGTATATAATTTCGGCTTCTATACATTTAGCTACGATGAATATAATCAAATTGGTAAAACTTATTATAATATGTCAATGAAAATAGCGTTAGTATCAGTATTTAGCCGTTATATTCCAGAATATGATGTTGAAGATTATTATGAGAATACTAAAGATTATATCGTAGATAATGCCTTACCAACAGGTGTTTCTGATTTCAATGCGGTCGACTTCTCACGTTCATCAGTTTATGATATTGACCCATCATTTAAAGTCTTTCCACTTGAAAATAATTTATTTTCATTAGATTATGATCCTACAAATGTTTCATCATTTGATAAGCCATATCATTTTGATATTAGAAAGGGTGTAGGAGTTGATAAGGATAGAACTTTCAATTTTAATAATATAGCAAAAAGATTTGCATATGTCGCAAATAAATCATTCTTATCATACAAGACTTTATTATGTGAATCAGGAACAGTTGCAGCTAAATTCTTTATAGATTCAGTAAACGAAAAGCAATACTTATTCGATTTTAAATCTAATCGTGAACGTTTTGGTTTATATAGAAATATAGATAGACAAGTAGTATTTGTACATGGCGATTTAGAATATCGTACTGGATTATATATAAATGATAATGAATGGACTGGAGTAGCATTAACATATGATACAACAGTAAAGTCTGATTCGATGAGCTATATGAAGAACAAATTATTCAGAATTGTTGTTGGTACAAAACAAGTAGCTTATGAAATTGGTTGTGGCTTAGATATTAATAACTTAGAAGTACTTCTTGGTAGAAGATTTGAAGAAGATAGAGTTAATACTAACATGACACATGATCTTACTATTTGTCGTGCTTTATATGGCCAAATTGCTGATTTTGCTTATAAACCAAATTATAGTACTTTTGATGAATGTAAAAGAATATTATCGATCTCTCCAACATCAAAACTAAAAATGTATGATGAATTAAATATTTTAAGAAGAGAAGAAATTAATAATAACAATACAATATATTCACATCAAATTAATTATAATAGTGATAAAGGATTAAAAATATCTAGTGATTCATTTAAATTTGCAAACAATAGTTCATTAGCTAATGGCATTAATTATAGAAACTATGAAATAGATGATACAGGTAATGTTACTAAAATAACTGATAATTTATTTGGTAGTCACACATATACATATAATTATAGAGGATTCTTAGTAGGTGAAGACAATATCACATATGAATATGATGATAATGGAAATATGACTAAGAACTCTAAACATAGTTTTAAATATGATTCTGTAATTAAAGATAAATTGGTAAAGGTTGATAATAAAGATATTAACTATGATTCAGCAAATCCAGGTAATATTTCAAGATATGGTAATATTATGTATAAATATCAAGGAAGAAGACTTGTTGAGTATACTAATATGAATAATTCATATCACACATTAAAGATCGAATATGAATATAATGATAAAGGATTACGTACTAAAAAAACTGTATCTATTATTAAAGAATCAAATAATATTACTAAGGCAGAATATAATTATGAATATGATGGAGATAAATTAGTTTATGAAAAAACTCCAACATGTACAAATTATTATTTATATGATGAAAATGATGAGATATATGGATTCATTCAAAATGGTACAAATAAATATTACTATGTAAAAGATTCTTTAAATAATATTTTAGGAATTATTGACGATAATGGTGCATTAGTAGTAAAATATCAGCTAGATGCATATGGAAATAATATCGGCGTCACAGGTAATATTTATAACCCAATAAGATATAAAGGTTACTACTATGATGAAGAATCAAATATGTATTATTGTCAATCACGTTATTACTTACCTGAACTTTATAGATGGTTAAATATTGACAATGCTAACTTCTTAAAAGAAGATGACATTAATAAATTAAATCTATTTGTATATTGCACAAATAATCCAGTGATGTATTCCGATGGGAGTGGACATTTCCCAATTTTGGCATGTATACTTGGAATTACAGCGCTTGTTGGAATGGGATTAACAATAGGTGGTGTAGCTTCTGATAATAGTACACTAAAAGCTGTTGGATTAAGTATGGTTGCAGCTCCTGCTTTGATAAGTGGTGGTTTAGCAATTGCAGCAGGAATAGGTGGTGCTACATTAACTGGTATAGTTGGTGGTGTTACAGTAGCTGCTGGTTTAGGTACTGCAACTTTTGCTAGTGCAGAATACCAACAAATGTTTACTGGAAACAATTGGATGTTAGATGCTGGGATGAACAAAGATGTGTATAATGGATTAATGATAGCAACTGCATCCGTAGCGACTATGGGTACATTTGCTTCGAGTTTTTGTACTTCATTCAATATAAAATCCATTAATCAAATAGGAAAATTTGGCGAATATCATGGAATGAGATTTACTACTGCCAATGGCAAATCAAGAGTTTTGTCATTCCATACGCACGGACATAAAGTTGCTCATGGTTTTAGAAGTATTCCAGAGTGGCACTGGCAACTTCAAAAGTGGAATCCATATACAGGAAAAACAGCTGGTACAATAGCTAAGTGGATTTGGTGGAATCTTATGTAGGAGGATTTGAAACTATGGAAATTTTAGATGAATCATTAAATTATTATGCAAATCTTATGCTTGATGATTTTAAAAAATCAGAAATTTATAAAAAGTTTTATGTAGAAGCAGCTAATTTGAATTGCAAAATTAAAGTTGAATGTGGAAAGTCTACTGATTTAAAAGATAAAGATATTTATTTAGGGATTGTATTTTGTGATGAGAATGATAAACCTATAGAAATATACGATGAAGGCGAAATGAGTGCTTCTATAAGTATTGTTAGAGTTGATGAAAAAAATAGATATTGTTTTAGTCATTGGCTTCAAGATGATTTTATCGAGGATATTAAGTTGCTTATAAATAAAATTATAAAATTAAAAAAATAAAAATATAGTACACCTATATAAATTTAGGCATATGGAAATGTTGATAGTTTTCATATGTCTTTTTTGTTGTAGGAAAATAAACATAAATGGTATATAATATCATAGGCAAAAGGAGTTAATATTATGGAAGAAACATATAAAAAGAAATTAATTTCTACCAAACATTTATTATTATTAACTATTCCGATTTTCGTAGAACTATTCTTACAATTAGTTGTTGGCTATAGTGACCAATTTATGATGAAATGGATGAATAGTGAATCTGTTGGTGACAACGCAGTTAATGGTATTACAAACGCTAGTGTTGTAATAAACATGGTTATTACATCATTCCAAGTTTTATCAGCTGCTTCTATTATTTTAATTACACAATATAGAGGAGCACATGATACTGAAAAATTAAATAAAGTATATAGTGTAGCTTTCTATTTCAATTTAATAACTGGTGTTATTTTCAGTTTATTGATACTTTTTACTAGTGGCTTTTATTTAAATTGGATTAAAACTCCAGCTGAAGCTTATAATGATGCTCATTTATATTCAATGATTGCCGGTGGAACTGTAGTGTTCCAATTATTATCTACAACATTATCTAGCTTCTTAAAAGCTAATAATCAAATGAAAACTTCAATGATTATTACTATTATCGTCAATATCTTAAATATTATTGGTAACTATATTTTTATTAACGCTTTTAAATCTACGTATCCTATCATTGGCGTAGCTTTATCTAGCGCTTTATCTAGATTAATTGGATTTATTTTAATGCTTGTTGTCTTTATGAAGACTATTAAAGTTAAGTTATCTTTTAAATCTTTCTTAACTAATAAGCAAATGCTTAAAAAAATAATTCAAGTTGGTGGACCTAGTGGTGGAGAATCAGTATCTTATCAATCAAGCCAAATCATTATTCAAATTGTTATAAATCAAATTGTGTTAGCAACTGCTAATGTTGGTATTGGTAATATTAAGACATATGCTGCTATATTTGCGATGATTACTTATATGTTTACAAGTGCTGTTTCTCAAGCTATGCAAGTTGTAATTGGTGAACTTATGGGTGCTAAAGAAATTGAGGCAACTAAGAAAACTGTATATAAGACTATGTTTATGGCTATTATTGCTAGTGAACTTATTGCTGTAATTTTCTGGTTAGCTAGTGATCAATTATTTGGTTTATTTAAAGTTTATGACAAAGAATTACTAAAAATTGGTAAGCAAGTAATGTTAGTTGAAATCTTGCTTGAATTTGGTAGAGCAATTAATATTGTTATGGTTCGAAGTCTTCAAACTAGTGGAGATGTATTGTTCCCTACAATTTTGGCTGTTATTTTCTGCTGGGTTGTTGCGGTTGGTGGTTCATTCTTGTTTGGATACCCTAAAGAGAATGGAATATCACTTGGTTTAATGGGAGTATGGTTAGCGATGGCTATTGATGAGTGTGCAAGAGCTTTAATCTTTATTATAAGATTTAAAGGTGGTCGCTGGCAAAAATTTAATTTGACTCTTTAATTGAAAAAGTTACAAAAACAAGTTAATATATAATTTAGAGGTATTATGGAAATGAAAACAGTATTAATAGTTGTTGCAGGTGGTACAGCTAGCGGAAAAACCACTGTTGTTGAGAAAATAAATGAACGTTTAAATAGTAAAGATGTTCAAGTAATCCGTTTTGATGATTATTATAAGGATTTATCTAATCTTCCAATGGAAGATAGAGCTCGTGTTAACTTCGATCATCCTGATTCATTAGATAATGATCTTATGGTTGAGCAACTTGAAGAATTGTTAAAAGGTAATACTATAGAAAAACCTCTATATGACTTTAAAACACATACAAGAAAAGTTGAAACAGAAACAATTAAACCTAGTAAGGTTATCATCGTAGAGGGTATTTTATCTTTATACGATAAGAGAGTAAGAGATTTAGCAAATATCAAAATCTTTGTAGAATGTGATGATGATATTCGCTTCATTCGTAGACTTCGCCGTGATATGACTGAGCGTGGAAGAAGTCTTGATTCAGTTATTAGTCAATATTTAGGTACTGTTAAACCTATGTATTATGAATTTATAAAACCAACTAAGCGCTATGCTGATATTATTATTCCAAATGATAATAATCATGAGGTTGCGGTTGATATCGTTATGGCGAAGGTTAAAGAAATAATCAATAGAAAAGAGGAGAATAAGTAATGTTAGGGCTAATTGGTGCAATGGATTCTGAGGTTAGAGATTTAATCGCTAAGCTTGAAGATAAGAAAGAGATTGTTATTTTAAATAATAAATTTTACCAAGGCAAAATTAATAATAACGATATCGTTATTTTAAAGTGTGGTGTTGGTAAAGTTCAAAGCGCAATCGGTTGTGCACTTATGATTGAGAATTTCAAACCAAGCTGTATCATCAATACCGGTATTGCTGGTGGAACAAATGGTTTGAAGCAATATGATGTTGTGTTAGCTAAAACACTTCGTTTCTCAGATGTTGATGCCACTGGTTTTGGCTATAAGTTAGGACAAGTTCCTGGTCTTCCTGAAATTTATTTAACTGATGAAGTTTCACGCAATAAAGTTAAGAATATTATGGATAGTCTAAATCTTAAATATATTGAAGGTGATGTTTTATCAGGTGATTCATTCATCACTTCATATGATCAATTATTAATTAAGCCAGAAGGTATGACAGCAGTTGAAATGGAAGGAGCATCTATTGCAGAAACTTGTTATCTTGCAAAAACTCCATTCGTATCTATTCGTTTCATTTCAGATGTTGTTGGTGGTTCTAATCAAAGTGAAGCTTATAATATTTTTGAAGAAAAAGCTGCAAGTGAATCGGCAGAAATTTGTTACAACATCGCAAAGAATTTCTAAATAATTACGCTATATTTTCATATAGCGTTTTTTTGTCGCATAAAAAAAGTAAGTAATTGCTTACTTACTTAAAATCTTCATGCGATATATTCATTTGTTCACGATGATATTGCCTACTCATCATATAAAGTTCTTTATATTTAGAACGTTCTCTATAATTAGCTGTGTTTTCTAAAAAGAAGCGAAGGGATGCTTCCCAAATGAATGCCCATGAGATGATTTCTAAAATACGGCCTGGAATTTCTACATAGCGTTCCAAAAGAATCGAACAAGTGAACATCAAAACGCCAATTGTAAATAATAGAATACCAACACATGTTTCATGTCTTATATCATGTCTAATTTCATCAAGTTTGACGGCATAATGTACTTTGATTAGGCTCGCTATCTTTCTTTGTTCCTCGAGTGACATATCAGTTGGAAATTCAATATCTAACTTGAATTTCTTTTCATTTGTTACAAAGACATCATAAGTATCTTCAATAAACTCATATACTTCATTCTTTAGTAATGATTCAGTGGAGTATTCTTTGTAAAAATCATCAGTTTTTAAATCAAGATAGATAATTTGAACTTTCTTTTTATTCTCATAAATATCGGTATGCTTCTTATATTTTTCAATGTCAGCTTCGACTAAATCATATAATTTTTGTTTTCCCATAATCTCACCCCATCAATAATATTATATTATGAAAAAAATGATGTTTCAAATTTATTAGATAAATTTGGGTTAAATTCTTTGAAAAATGTCTTAAAAAAGACTAGAATTAATAGTGAATTAAAGGAGAATTTAATTATGACAGTTAAAGAAAAATTAGAATCATTAAGAAGTTTAATGAGAGAAAATAATTTGTCTTATTATTATATTCCAACTGATGACTATCATATGTCTGAATATGTTGGTGATTATTTTAAGGAACGTGTATTTATGTCAGGCTTCACAGGTAGTGCTGGTGTTCTTTTAGTTTCAATGACAAAAGCCTACTTATGGACAGATGGTAGATATTTCTTACAAGCTTCTAAACAACTAGAAGGCTCTACTATTAAGCTTATGAAGATGGGTGAACCAGGTGTTCCTACTGTATTTGAATTCTTAAAGAATGAACATGGTAAAGTATCTTTAGGATTTGATGGTAGATGTGTATCTGCTTCATTTGGTACAAAATTAGAAACAATTCCTGGTATTAGTATCAATGCTAATCTTGATTTAGTGGATAAGATTTGGACTAAGCGTCCTGAATTAAGTCATGAGCCTGCTTATGAACTTGATTTGAAATATAGTGGCAAATCTCGTTTCGATAAATTAAGTGAAATTAGAGAAAACCTTGAAAAGAAGAATGCTAATTTAACTATTTTATCTAGTTTAGATGATATTATGTGGACATTAAATCTTCGTGGCAATGATGTTACATGCAATCCTGTAGTTTTATCATATTTAGTTGTATCTCGTGATAAGGCGGTATTATATTTAAATGAAGATGTTTTAAATGATGATATAAAATTAAATTTAGCTAAAGATCATGTTGTCATTCGTGAATACAATCATGTATATACTGATGTTGAAAACTTCTCAGGTGAAACAATCTTAATCGACTTCAACAAGACTAACTACAAGATGTTAAAGTCTATTAATAAGACTAATGTTGTGATTAATGAATTAAATTATTCAACAATTTTAAAAGCTTGTAAGAATCCTGTTGAACAAGAAAACTTTAGAAAAGCACATATTCGTGATGCTGTAGCTATGTGCAAGTTCATGTACTGGTTAAAGACTAATGTTGGTAAAATACCTATGACTGAACTTAGTGTTAGTGAAAAATTATTAGAGTTTAGAAAAGCTGGCGAAAACTTCAAAGATGTATCATTTGGTACAATCGCAGGATTTGGCCCAAATGGTGCAATTGTTCACTATTCTGCTAATGAAGAAACTAATGCCAATATCACATTAGATAACTTCCTATTAGTTGATTCAGGAGCTCACTATTTAGAAGGTACTACTGATATTACTCGTACATTCGCACTTGGTAAAGTTAGTGAAGAAATGAAACATCATTTCACTTTAGTATTGAAGTGTTATCTAGCGTTATCTGATATTAAATTTAAGCGTGGTGTAAATGGTCAAACTCTTGACCTTGCGGCTCGTGAACCATTATGGCAAGAAGGTCTAGATTTCAATCATGGTACAGGTCATGGTGTAGGTTATTTATTAAATGTTCATGAAGGTCCTCAAAATATCAAATATAATAGAGAATCATTTGAATTTAGAGAAGGTATGGTTACAAGTGATGAACCAGGTTTATATTTAACTGGTAAATATGGTATCCGTCATGAATCTTTAACGTTATGTACTCTTTATAAGAAAACTGAATTTGGTGATTTCTTACAATTAGAACCTATCACATTAGTTCCATTTGACCTTGATGGTATTAATAAAGATGATTTAACTAGTGAAGAAAAGACTAAATTAAATAATTATCATAAGTTAGTATTTGATACTATTTCTAAATATTTAAATAAAGAAGAAGCATCATTCTTAAAGAAATATACAAAAGCTATCTAATAAATTTATACCATTTTCTAAAAAAAGAAGATGGTATTTTTTAAAATATTTGCATTTTGAAATATAATTATAAATTATAAATTTTTTAAAAAAGTATGCATATAAATTGGATTATAATATTAATTTAATATATAATTGTTTTATAAGTATTTTATACTTGAGAGGATAATTATGGAAAAAGTATTTATACCAATTGTTGTAATATTTACATTGTTAATTCTTAGTGAAATTGTTTTAGGTATTACGTTTTACGTAAAAACTAAAATGATTAAGAAAAAATTAGATGAATATAAAAATACTCATATTGATTCTAAAATGGTCATGGGAATTGCATTTCCATTTATCCTAATGTCACTTGAATCAATGACAGGAATTCTTATTATATTGATATTATTCGCATCAATATTTGCGGCATATGATTATTATATAATTAGAGAATATAAAAAACTTAAAGATGAACTTTTAGATTATACAAGAGAGGAATAAAATTATGGAAAATTGGAATTTAGATGAAATTTATGCCGATCAAGCTAGCTTTGAAGCTGATTTAAATAGCTTGAAAGAAGAAATTAAAGGTTATACTAAATTTGAAGGTAAGTTAAATAGCGCAAAAGCTATTAATGATTATTTCAAATTTGATGAACAAATTGATAAGAAATTAGGTAAGCTTTATGGATTTGCCCATATGAAGTTTGACCTTGATCAAAACAATCTTGAATCTCAAAGCAATATGTCTCGCTTACAAAGCTTCTTTGTAGATTATGCACAAACTATTTCATTCGTTGATGATGAATTATTAAAGAATGGACTAGATGCATATAAAGAATGGGCTAAAGATTATTCATATATTAAGAATAGTATGTATCGCTTAGACCAACTATTCCATTCAAAGGAACATGTCTTAAAGCCTGAAATTGAGAAATTATTATCTTTATATCAACCTATTACTTCAAGTTTTAGAACTACTTATGGTTTACTTGAAAATGCTGACCAAAAGAGTGTTAATGTAACTACTAGCGATGGTGTTACTCATCAATTAAATAAAAATAATTACACTTCATTACTTGAAAAATATTCTAATAGTCAAGAAGATAGAAAGACTTTATTTGAAGCATTCTTCAAGCATTATGATGATTTTAAGAACACTTATGCCGCATTATATAAAGGCGTTGTTGATGCAAATATCGCTCGTATGAAGGCTCGTGGATATAATAATATCCTAGATACTTTCTTAGATGGTAATAAGATTTCTAAAGATGTATATGAAACATTAATTAATACTGTTCATGAAAACACAAAGCCTTTACATAGATATATCGAATTTAGAAAGAAATATTTTGGTCTTTCTGAATATCATAACTATGATCGCTTCTTAACTATTGCTCATGATACAACTAAGTATCCTTATGAATATTGCAAAGAAGAAGTTCTTGAAGCTGTAAAACCTATGGGTGAAGATTTCGTTGAACATGCAAAGGTTGCGATGAAAGACGGTCATGTTGATGTTAAGCCTCGTGAAGGAAAACGTAGTGGTGCTTATTCTACAGAAGTAGAAGGATTTGGTCCATATATTTTATTAAATCATAATGATAATCTAGATAGTGCATTCACACTAGCTCATGAATGTGGTCACTCAATTCATACATTATATTCTTCAGAGACTCAACCATACCAAACTAAATCTTATGTAATTTTCGTCGCTGAAATTGCGTCAACATTTAACGAACAATTGTTCTTAGACCACTTACTTGCAAAATCTAACAGCAAAGAAGTTAAGATTCAAGCTATTGAAAAATTAGCTTCTAATATTGTATCTACTTTCTATCGTCAAACTTTATTTGCTGACTTTGAATATGAAGCTCATAAGAAAGCTTTACAAGGTGGCGGATTAACATATGAAGATTTAAATAATATTATGGCTCGTCTATATGAATTATATTATGGATATAGCCTTGATACTGAAGCTTTAAAGAAATATGTATGGGCTTATATTCCACACTTATTTAATTCTCCATTCTATGTATATCAATATGCTACTTGCTTCAGCGCATCATTTAAGATTTATAATGATGTAAAGAATAATGTTCCTGGCGCAAAAGAAGCTTATTTAAATATGCTAAAAGCTGGTGGTTCAGATTATCCTGTTGAAATTGTTAAGAAGGGTGGAGCTGATTTAACTACAGCTGCTCCATTTAAGGCAGTTTGTGACAAGCTAAATGAACTTGTTGATGAACTTGAGAAATTAACTAAATAATTATTCAAACTGATTGTAGAAAAAATACAGTCAGTTTTTTTATTCTCTAAAGCCTAAAAAATCAATGATATTTGCTAAAAAATTGACACTCTAAAGCGTTTACATTATAATTATACTTAAGGAGAGGAGATGTTTTGATTGCTAAATAAACTCAAAAAGATGTGGATACCTATCGTCGTTTTCATGATATCTCTTATTTGTTCTCTTTTTGTAGTTGTCCGCATTGTGAAAAACGCCACTAACAACAAAATAAATACGGCTAAGCAGACATCACAAATATATGTGAAAACAATGTCTGTTACACTTCAGACGGTAAAATCATGGGGAGAAATGAATGTTGCTTATTTTAGGTACTCTGATAATATAGAAAGCGCATTTGACATATGTTCTAACAGTTTATTAAACGGTGTAAGCTTTGTAAAATATGTGGCATTATACGACAAGGATCATGAGCAAATTAGAGTTAATAATGACCATAATATTTCGTGCGATAGTTCAATTATGACCCCTAAATATTTTGATAAAGAACTGGAATTTTTAAATAATCATCCGGAAATTGTAAGTAATAAAACAAGAATTATTTATTCTAATATTTATGAGCATACAGGTTATAAATTCTTCTATATCTTGTATGAATTTGATTTATCTGGAGAAAATGCTTACTATGTTGTAGAAATTCGTTTAAAGGATTTCTTGAATTATGTTCAAATAAAAACTTTAACCAGTATTTATGGTTATGAATATGAACTAAGTGCCATTTCAGATAATGTTACTACAAAAGTCGAAAGTAATGTCTCTAATTATAAAAATAGAAGTGTTGAAGAAAAAGCTATGTATAAAGGAATACAAGGAGTATCATTAAGACTATATTCTAAAAATAACTTTGTTGATTTTGATGTCTCTATGAGTGCCATTGCATTATCAGTCTTGGTAATTGGCTCACTAACAGCTTTTGGCTTCTATATCTCCTATTTGATTCACAAAAATTACAATTATCAAAAAGAATCTAGAATGGATTTGTTAACTCATATTCCTAATGAAAAAGCTGAATTAAGTAGACTAATTGAATATGAAAAAGCTGGGAAGCCTTATGCTATTTTTTATCTTGATATTGATGATTTCAAATCTATAAATGACCAGTATGGTCATGATATTGGAGATGAAGTGTTACAAAAAGTTGCAAAGATTTTAACTTTATCTGTTGACGTTAAAGACTTAGCATCAAGAATTCATGGTGATGAATTTAGTGTTATAGAAGAAGGACTATTTACTGAAGAAGAAGCTGAATTAGAAGCTAGAAGAATTGAATCTAGCCTAGATACTACTTTATATATTCAAGGATATCATATTGATATTCAGGTTTCATGTGGATATGCAATTGTACCATTGCATACTAATAAATATGATGTCGCTATTAGGTTAAGCGATAATAAAATGTATGAGGTTAAACGTAAACATAAAGAGAATAAGAGAGACGACTAGATGCATTCTAGTCGTTCTTTTTTAAAAAGAAGGTATTTTTTAAAAAAAATAGTCTGTTTTGTACTATAATATATAAGTCTAATGAAAGGATGGAATATTATGAGTGGATTTCAAAGAATTAAACAATTTTTAAAACTTCAAAAAAAATATACCATATTAGCCATTCTAGCAGTATTTATTGAGACATTATTTGAATTAGTCATTCCAATGATTACATCCCAAATGCTTGATAACGGTGTTGCTAAATATGTTTTATCTCGAACTGATGATTCAGTTGATCAAAATTTGGCTATTAGATATATCATTATATGCTCAATCTCAATCTTAGTTTGCGCTTTAATGAGCTTAGTTTGTGGTTGGGTATATAGCTTTTTTGCAGCTAAGGCGGCTTCTAGATTTGGTAAGTCTTTACGAGAAGCTGAATTTGCAAAAATCCAAGATTATACTTTTTCAAATCTTGACCTTTTCGAGCCATCAAGTCTTGTCACAAGAGTAATAAATGACTCTATGGTGCTTCAAAATACATATCAACAAACATTACGTCCTTTAGTACGTAGTCCTTTGATGTTAATACTTGGTATTGGATTTACACTATATTATTCATGGCAGCTAGCCTTAGTATTTTTTGTACTAACTCCAATATTAGCTATAGTAATTACTTTAATTTTAAGAAAAATAGCTCCTGAATATACTTTCTTACAAAATAAACTAGATAAATTAAATGGTAAGATTGAAGAAAATTTAACTGCTATTAGAGCGGTTAAATCATTTGTAAGAGAAGATTATGAGGCAGCGTCATTTGATATAGTAAATTCTAATTATAAAGCTACAGTTACAAGAACTTATCGCTTATCAAATATCATTTTACCTTTCTTCCAAGTGATGATGTATACAAGTAATATCATCTTTTTATTACTAGGTGGTAATATGATTATTCATGGTAAACTTACAACTGGTGGTTTAACTGCTATATTATCGTATGTTATGCAAACATTTAATAGTTTGATAATGTTATCAAATGTATTTGTAACATTTGCAAAAGCGATAGCTTCTCTAACTCGTATTAACGAGGTTTTAAATGTCTGCCCTGACATTGTCTCTGGTGATGTTATGTCATTAGATAATGCCTCTATCGAATTTAATAATGTATCTTTTCACTACAAACAATCTAATAATGCTAAAGATGTATTATCTAATATATCTTTTAAACTAGAAAATGGTCAAACACTTGGTATTCTTGGTGAGACTGGTAGTGCCAAATCTACATTAGTAAGTTTGATTGCTCGTCTTTATGATGTTACTAGTGGTAATATCAAGATTGGAGATAAAGACATTAAAGAATATGATTTAAATGTCTTAAGAAAGAATATTGGATTTGTCCTTCAACAAGCTAATCTATTTGAAGGTAGCTTTAAAGAAAATTTATGCTGGGCTCGTCCTGATTTAACTGATGAAGAAATTTCTAAAGCTTTGCATGACTCTTGTGTAGATGAATTCTTAGATAGACTTCCTAATGGTCTTGATACTTATATTGGTGAAGGTGGTAACACTTTATCTGGTGGGCAAAAGCAACGTGTATCTATTGCCCGTGCACTTTTAAAGAATCCTCGTATTTTAATATTAGATGATTCTACAAGTGCTGTTGATACACAAACTGAAAAGAAGATAAGACATGCGCTTGAAAAACTTCCTATGACAAAGATTATTATCTCTCAAAGAATATTGTCTGTTATGGATGCAGATCTAGTATTGATTTTAGAAGGTGGTAAGATTAATGAAATCAACACACCAAAAGCTTTACTAGAACATAACCATATCTACAAAGATTTATTTGATAGACAATTGAAGGGAGTTGATTTAAATGAATAGAGCTAATGGTGCTAGACCTAAAAATTTAAAAGGTACTGTTAAACATTTATTTAAATATTTAAAAGGCCACGTATTCTCTTTAATTATCATAAGTATATTAGTCCTTATTCCTGCTATCGCAACTATGTATGGTACTTTTTCTATAAAAACTATTGTCAATGCTGCAAGTGAAACTAAGGATTATGATGTAATAAAAGAAGCCTGTATTAAAATTGGTGTATTATATGCAGTAGGTATTCTTGCAAGCTTTATTTACATGCAAATGTTAGCTTCTATGGCTCAAAAAGTTACTTACGAGCTTAGACGTGACTTATTTAATAAGATGCTACATTTACCTATTGGATACATTGATACTCACTCTTATGGTAATATCATGTCATTATTTACTAATGATATGGATACACTAACTGACGCATTAAACAACGCATTTGCAACATTGATTCAATATGCTGTTGAAATTGTTGGTATGTTAATCTTTATCTTTATCTTATCATGGCAATTAAGTTTAATTGTCGTATTGTTCTATGTACTTATGTTTTCTTATATTATTTATTCATCTAAAAAGAGTAAGAAATATTATAAGGAACAACAAAAAGAACTTGGTAAATTGAATGGTTATTGTGATGAAATAATTCGTGGCCAACGTACTGTTAAAGTATTTAATCATGAAGAAGAAGCTAAGAAACATTTTAATGAATTATCAAGCCTTCTAGCTACATCAAGCCAAAAGGCGATGACTTATGCTGTATCTATGGTTCCTATGGTAATGTTCTTATCATATGTTAATTATGGTATTGTTACAATAGTTGGTGGATTCTTTGTGTTAAACGGAATTATCACTTCTATAGGTACATTATCAAGCTATTTAGTATTCGTTCGTCAAACTGCTATGCCTATTAATCGTTTCACTGGTCAAGCTAACATGTTATTAAATTCACTTGCTGGTGCGGAAAGAATATTTGCATTACTAGATGAGTTAAGTGAAGTAGATAATGGTTATGTAACGCTAGTTAATGCTAAATATGAAAATGAGACTTTAGTTGAGACAAAAGAAGAAACTGGTATTTATGCGTGGAAGAAAAATGATGAATTAATATTATTAAAAGGTGATGTCAGATTCCACGATGTACATTTTGAATATAATCCTAATAAAAAGATATTACATGGTATCTCATTATATGCTAAGCCTGGACAAAAGATTGCGTTCGTAGGATCTACAGGTGCAGGTAAAACTACTATTGTTTCTTTAATTAATCGTTTTTATGATGTTGAAAATGGTTCTATCACTTTTGATGGTATCAATTTAAATGACATTAAAAAAGATGATTTGCGTCATGCGATTGGTAATGTATTACAAGATACACACCTTTTCATTGGTACAATAGAAGATAATATCAAGTTTGGTAGATTAAATGCTAGTCATGAAGAAGTTGTTGCAGCTGCTAAACTTGCTCGTGCTGATTCATTTATTTCTCGTCTTCCTGATGGCTATAATACTATGCTTACTCAAGATGGTTTGAATTTATCTCAAGGACAGCGTCAATTAATTGCGATTGCTCGTGCTGCAATTTCAAATCCTCCTGTATTAGTTCTTGATGAAGCTACATCATCAATTGATACCTACACAGAGCATTTGATTCAAGAAGGTATGGACAGCTTGATGAAGGGTAGAACAGTATTTGTAATTGCGCATAGACTATCTACAGTTATGAATTCTAATGCTATAATAGTATTAGAAATGGGAAAGATTATTGAACGTGGTGAACACGAAGAATTAATTGAAAAGAAGGGTAGATATTACTCTTTATATACTGGTAAAACAGAACTTGAATAAAAATTAGGAGGCTTTTATGGATAAAAAAGAAGCGATTGAATTAATTAATAAGAATAACTTAGAATCTATTAAAGGTTATACTTATATGGCTGATCATGAACATAATACATCAGCTATGGTTATTCTTGGAGATTATTATTTTGCAAAACATGATTATAATTTTGCGATTAAATATTTCCAAGAGGCAGGAGATTATAAAGATAATCGCGGATATAATCGTTTAGCCTCTATGTATTTTTATGGTAAAGGTATTGAAAAGAATTATCCTCTTGCGTATAAATATTTCACCAAATCATATTTAAATGGGGATAAGTATGCATCTATCAAATTGGCAGATATGTATATCAATGGCTATTATGTTAATAAAGATGCATCTTATGCATTAGAATATCTTGAGCCTTTATATAATTTTTATATGAATGAACATATAAAAGGTAATTATAAAGATAATTTATTATATGAAGTATTAATTCGTTACGCTTTATGTTACGAATCTGGTGAAGGATTTAAGAAAGACCTAAATGAAGCATTGAAGTGCTTAATTTTAGCTCGTGATGGTTTTGTTAAGCAAATGGAATATTCTAATAAGCCATATAATTTATTAAAATATACTATTAGCGAAATTGAAAGATTGAAGAAGGATGTTGTTGTTGATTCATTTGAATTATTAGATTTAGCTCTTGATAATCATAATTCTTTTGAATTTGAAAATGATAATAATTCTTTAAACTTAATATTTGATTTTGAAACTCCTCAAGTAGTTGTTTCTTTAAAAAAATTAAAAAGTTTAGTAACTAATAGAATTGTAATTAAATTCTTAGGCGTTACAGATTTCAATAAGATTGAATATGAGACAATGAGACCAATTGATTATCAAGTCAAAGGCGATTTATTTAGATTATATGATACTGAATCTACATTACTACATTTTAGATTTAATAGTCTAACTGATACGATAGATGATTCTAATTCTTATTATGATTTAATTGAAATGTTACAACGTGGCGATGTTGTTGTCAAATATAGCGATAAGGAAGAAAAAATTGAATCTAATCAAAATGGTATCAAATATCTTGGTAGAGACTATAAATCTATTGATGAGTTTATTTTAAATAGTCCTCTTAAAGAGAACTTTTCAAGATGCGAAAAAATATATAACATTTAAAAAATGTTAGGCTTTTCTTGTGTTATAATGGATGTATAATTTACATCCATTTTTTACTTAAAGAGGACAAGACATGATTTTAATTATTGCTGAAAAACCAAGTGTAATGAAAAACATCATTGATGCTAAGCTTGAGAGTGCGAATGTATCAAGATATAAAGGTTATGCTAAAGGAAAAGATTTTATATATACTCATTGCATTGGTCATTTATTAACACTAAAGATGCCTGGCGAAATTGATTCAAGATATAATTATTGGAATCTTAATACACTTCCATTTAGTTTTAAGGATATTCCCCTTAAGGTTAGTGAATCTGTTAAAGAACAATATGAAATAGTTGATAGACTCATGCATCTTGATGGAATAGATGAGATTATAAATGCGTGTGACTCGGATCGTGAAGGTGATTTAATTTTTAGAAATTTATATAAATATTCTCATCCTCATGTTGCGAAAATTACTAGAATGTGGATTGAATCTCAAACTCCTGATGGTATTAAAGAATCTTATAATGAAAGACTTAATGAAACTGAATATAATAATGTTTATTTTGCAGGTAAAGCTAGAAGCTATGCTGATTATATTATTGGTCTAAATTCTACACGCGCAATGACTTGTCGTTTTGGAGGACAAGGGAATGTATTGCCTATTGGTCGTGTTCAAACTCCTACATTACGTATTATTGTTGATGTTGAAAAAGAAATTTTAAATTTTGTGCCTAAAAACTTCTATAAGATACAAGCGACAGGTTTAGTTAATGATGAAGAAATTATAGGTAACTACATCAATGAAGATTTAGATCAAAATAGATTTGATGATAAAGCTAAAGCGCAAGATATGGTAAATAAGATAGGACTAGGTGAAGCTTTAGTTGTTGAAGCTTCTAAAACTGACAAACCTGAAAAGCCTAAGATGTTATATAGCTTATCAGATTTACAAGTTGATATGGATAAGAGATATCATATGTCAGCCATTGATGTCTTAAATACAGTTCAATCCTTATATGAAACTCATAAGCTTGTAACATATCCTAGAACTGATGAGAATCATATTTCTAAAGAACTAGCTAAGAAATTGACTCCTATTGTCAAAAGCTTAGCTGTTCATGAAGATATAAAAAATGAGATATTAAATAATAATTATTCGATTAATCCTGTTATGATTGCAAAAAAGGATATTGGTGCGCACGAAGCATTAACTCCTACAGGACTTGTTGTTGATAAAGAGTACTTGAAAAAGTTAAGTATTCAAGAAATTCATGTCTATATGGCTATTGTAGAAAGATTCTTGGCTGCATTTTTGCCTGATGCAATCATCTCTAAACAAAAAATCGTGTTTGTAAAAAATGATGAACAATTTGAATCTTCTTTTGAAACATGCACATTCTTAGGACATAGAAAAGCTTATACATATGGTAAAAAAGAAAATAAGGAAAGTACTAAGGAATTTTTATCAGTAAAAAAAGGTGATTTAGTTGATATCAAGAAGCTTGATATCACTCTGGGTGTTACTAATCCTCCTACTAGATTTTCTGAAGGTAGCTTAATTAAAATGATGAAGAATCCTTCAAAATATGTAGATGATAAAGCTGATAAAGAAACATTAAAGAAAGTGGAAGGTATTGGTACTGAAGCTACCCGTGCCTCTATTATAAAAGAACTTAAAGAAAGAAAACTTATCGAAGATTATCAAAAAAAATACATAAGACCAACTGAAAAAGGGATGAAGCTTATTGAAACCATTCCATCTGAAGATATCAAAAGCGTCAAATTGACAGCTTATTTTGAACAAAAGCTAGATGAGATATCTAAGGGGACATTCACTTGTGAAGCTTTCTTAGATGAGATTAATAAGCTTGAAGCTGATTTTATAAATCAAGTTAAAGGAATTGATATATATCGTCTAGAGCTTGAAAGAAATAAATTATGCGACTGCCCTATTTGTGGTAGTCCTATTATAGAACGAGAAAAAGCCTACACTTGTTCAAATAAGAACTGTAAAGTTGTTATATTCAAGCAAGCTCGTAATGCTAAACTTATTACTAAAGGTCAAGCTGTAAACATGTTGTTACATGGTAATAGTGGAACTAAAGTATTATGTAAGAGTTCAAAAGGTAATGATTTTGAAGCTTTGATGAAATATAAATTTGTAAAAGATGATCCTTATCCAAATCATATTGATTTTGATTTTGATGCAGCTGCGCCAAGTGAAACTGAAACAGATAATTTAAAAGAAAAACCAAAAGCTTTATGTAAATGTCCTATTTGTAATTCTAATATTTTAGAAACTCAATATAGCTTTAAGTGTGAGAATAAGAATTGTTTAGTATCAATCCCTAAGAATCCTCTTGGCGCAATAAAGATGACTAAGAAAGCTATTGTTGAATTATTAAAAGATGGTGTCACTAGCAAGAGAGTTGATGTTGTGACTAAGAAAGGTGACCAAATGAGTGTCTATTTGACTTATAAATATGATTCCTCTAAAGAATACCCTAATGTTATAAATTATTTATTTGATAGGAGAAATGAAGATGAAACTAAATAATTATATTAGAGTTGAAAGACATAATGATGAATTTGTATCAGGAAGAGTCATTGGGTTTGTAAAAGTTAATGATCTTGTTGAAGTATATGATATTATGAATAATCCTTTAGGTATTTATTCTCATATTGAAGCTATCAGTGTTATGGGTATACATTATGATTCAATTGATGAAGGAACAAGTGCCTCATTCTATTTGCCAGGTATTAATTCACAAATACTTGATAAAGGTTATAAGATAGTTGTTGTTGAATAATTAAATTGGTGATTCTATGAAGATAATAAAAAAATGTTTAATTAATTATTTTAAATCATTAAAATATTATTTACCTGCCATAGGTTTACTAACTATTGGTTTGTTAATTGGAATAGCAGGATTTTTAAATAAAGCTAGAAACAATGTTGATTCATTAATTAATGTTATGGATAAAAGTGTATCCGAATCAAGCACTATGAATCTAGGATTGTTTAAGGATACGGTTGTAGCTGAATTTAAGAATCTTCCTTGGAAAAATATATGGGAAGCGCTTGGAACTATGTTTAGTAAAGGCTTCCTTGAGTCAACTATTACTAAAGGAGTTCTTGCGGTAATCGGTAATGACGCTTATACTGAAGAAATAACAAATGAAGTAAATGGTGCTGCAAGTAGCTTATCACAAGGATTTGTAGTATTTGCGGTATGGTCTGTTATAGGAATATTAGCTTCTTATTTTTATCTTAAAATATTAATTAAAAAAGATTTGAAGATGAAAGTGGCTTTTAAAAAGATGATTTTGGTGATTGTATTAAATTATGTCTTAAACATATCATTAGTAGCTTTAGCAACATTTTTACTTGGCTTATTCCCTCTAGGAGCTATAATAACAATGATTGTAACAATCTTTGTTAACCAAGCGATTGCGCTTCTTGAAGCTTATTTGTCTCGTACTCAAGAATCTATTAGGTTTAAGAAAATATATACATTTAAAAATATTAATTTATTAACACTTGGATCTATTATAATTGCGCTAATCACAGTTTTAGCTGTTTCAATATTTATTCTTATTTCTAATCATACAATAGGTATGATTTTATCTATCCCACTATATTTCATATTACTTGCAGTAATCAGTTTGAATGCTTATTCTTATATTAAAGATTACTATTCTGATTTGAGACCTTAGTATGTAAATTTATATTTAAATATGCTATAATATTTTTATATAAAGGAGAAAAGAAAATGAGCACTATTTATCATGTTAGTAAAAGAGATAATGATGGTAGAGAGTGGAAAGTATTTATTGAGGGTTCTGATAAGGTTATAAAACTTTTCAAAACACAACAGGAAGCTTTATCTTATGCTAAGCAACTTGCGACAAACAAAAATGACGGTTCTAGCGTAAGACTTCATGGTCTTGACGGAAAAATCCGTAAAGCTTAACACCTTAGAAATAAGGTGTTTTTTTGTGCATTATATAAAAAAATATCTTGCATAGCCGCAAGATATTATCTTTTAAAATTATGAAAAGAAATCATCAGTAATATTATCATAATACAATCAAGTCCTAGTAGACTATAAAAAAGTAATTGATTTGTTTCTGATAATTTATCTTTAAAGAACAAGATTACCCATAATAAATTGAAGGATATTACAAGTAATAATGATTTTAAAGTTAATTTAAAGTTTGACCATTTTGAGTGTGATCTTGCTAAATCATTATTCATTTTTTAATTCCTCCAATTAATAAAAGTGTTAAAACAGCAATCTCTAGTATCAATGATGAATAGATTACTATTGAAAAATATTTCTTATCTGTTTTGTGGTGATTTAATATTCTTCCTAAGAATCCACCAAATGCCCCACCGTATGCTGATAAGAATAATAATGTTTTTTCTGTAGTTCTAATATCTCCTTTTATAGCTTTTTTCTTATCGTTTCTAAAAGCTATGAATGTAATCAGTGACATTATAAGAACATAGATAACATAAATAATAAGTAGTATTTGTCTGTATGTCATAATTCACTCCTTTTATACATTTTATCATAATAATTGAAAGAATAATAAAAAATGTTATAATAAACTTACAAAGTATTTTGAAAGGAGTTGTAAACATTATGTTACAATATAAATTTGACACTCAATTGTTAATTGCAGGTCATGACTTAGATGAAGATGAAATTAATGAGTATATTACTGAACATTTCGAAGGTGATTGCTTATTAGTTGTTGGTGATGACGAATTAATTAAGATTCATTTCCATACAAACAAACCTTGGGAAATTCTTGAATATGGTACAACAAAAGGTGAAATTTACGACATTGTAGTTGAAAATATGGAACGTCAATCTGCTGGATTGAAAGGTTAATATGGCTATATATAACTATAAAATTAAAAAAGGTGGAATGAATGTCTTAGACTTCATTTCGTCTTTTTTTCTAGGTAAAGAAAAAATCAAATATTATAAGAACACTAAGGGAAGTGTTCTTATAAATGGCAATATAGCTAAACTAAGTGATGTTTTGGAGACGAATGACGTTTTAACTCTTCAAAACGATGATAAGCTTGATTTAAAACCTTTGAAGAAAAAAATAAATATAATTTATGAAGACGATCATTATTTAATTATCAATAAACCAATAAATATTTTGGTACATAGCGATGGTAATCAAAATGTTGATAATAATTTGGTTAATGCTGTTGCATATTATTATCAAAATAAAGGATTAGATATTCCTGTAATGTATTGTCATAGACTTGATAAAGATACTAGTGGTCTTATGATATTTGCGAAAGACCCATTGACTGAAAGTTATATTAAAGCGTTGATTGAATCAAGAGAATTACATAGAGAATATTTAGCTATAGCTAGTGGTGTTATCGATAAGAATGTTGTGATTAATAAAGGAATTGGAAGAGATAGACACGTAAATGGTAAATATCGTGTGAGTCCTGATGGCAAAGAAGCTATTACTTTAGTTGATGTATATAAAAAGTTTAAGAAATATACTGCGGTATTAGTTAATTTGAAAACAGGTAGAACACATCAAATAAGAGTCCATATGTCTTCTATTGGGCACCCTCTTTTAGGTGACACTTTATATGGTGGAAATTTAAATCTTATGAAGCGTCAAGCACTTCATTCTTACCATGTCACTTTTTTTGACCCGCACAGTGAAAAAAATATGGAATTTTTTGCTAAAATTCCGTTCGATATGGCAAAATTATTAGAACTAAATTAATAAATACTTTATAATTTTTTAAAAATAGTTTATAATACATTGCGCGAGAAAAAGGAGAATAAGTATGGATACACAATTTTTGGTTGAACTTGATAATTATCAATCCAATCCAAGATTATATTTAAATGATTTCTATAGTTATATGTATATGAATCTTTCTAATTTTAATGATGTAGAAGAAGATTTATTAAAATTAAAAGAAGAGGCTATAAGCAATAATGATAATTTATTATTATCGCTATATAACTATTCTAAATACTTAACTATGTATTCAACAAAACTGGAATCCGCCATTCCTTACTTAAAGGAATCTTTAAGTATTATTGAAAAAGAAAACAATTATAAACAATATGATTTGTATTTTGCGATTATTTTATCTTTTTCTCTTTCTTATAATCAAACTAATCAGATGGAAAAGAGTTTAAGATTAACTAAAGATGCAATTTCTTATCTAGCCAAAACAAATAATCTTAATTTTTTAATTCAATTTGTAATCAATTTAAGTTACATTTATTCGGAAATGAGACTTAAAAGAGAAGCTCTTGATATTTTACTTCCATATGATCCTGAATTTAAATATTTATATCCAAACCTTCGTAGACACTTATTAAGTGCCTTAATCGTTCATTCGCTTTCTTTAAAAATGCCTGAGCATATCTTAGAATATATTAAAATGCTTGAGGCTGATCCTAAATTTCAAATAGGATATCATAAGTCATTAATTGATTGTTACTACATGAATTATTATATGATGTTAGATAATATGGATATGGCTTCTAATTTTTATAGTCGTATTAAAGAATCATATCAAGACATTACCAAATTTATCAATCATCCGGGTCCTAGTAATAGAACCACTTTATTTATATCAGTTGCTAGATATTTAAAGAAGATTGGTAATTTAGAAGGTTCTTTTGATTTTTATAAATATGTTGTATCTAATATTGAGCAATACATTGGTGAACGTATTCAAATATTAGATGAAGCAACAGAACTTGCGTTTGAATTGAA
>CAMNGZ010000003.1 GCA_946538835.1 uncultured Clostridium sp.
TTATGTTTTAAGCAAATATTAATATGCTAAATGTTGCTATTTTTCGACAAAAAAGTGTATAATATGATTAGGTAATGATTATAAAATGCATCGTATAGGATATTCTTAAAAAATAATAAAAAGGGAAGTATTTTTTTAAGGGGAGATACAATATGAATGCTAATACAGGAATAAAAATAACAATATGTGGAATTGGAATAATGTTATTTCTAATCCATATTGTCAGTTTAATAATTAAACGTAATAAAAGAAATGATGAAAAATGGCTATTGTTTTTTATGATTTTTAATGTATTCCATTTTTCAATATATTTAATTTTTAATGTGATTAGATTTAAATATACAAGTAATTCGATTATTGTTATCTTTTACACCATTTTCTATATTATGAATAATATAGAGGTGTATTTGTTATTCAAATACACATTGAGCTATGTAAGCTTAGCTAATCAAATAAAGAAAAGGTTATCGTTAACAAATTTTTTAATATTTATAATTTTTGTAATAAGTGACCTTGTTAATATTAATACAGGTGTTTATTTTTATGCTGAAAATGGAGAATATATTAGAAATAAATTTATGATTCTATCGCAAGGGTATGAATTTATTATTTTCTTAATCATCATATTAGTTGCATTCTTGAATCCTAAATTAAAGAAAAGAGAAAAAGCCGCTTTTATAACTTATTGTTTATTACCTGTATTAGGAATATTATTCCAAAACATATATAGTGGTTATGCAATAGGTTATGTATCGATTATTATAACTGTTGAGATTTTATTCTTCTTTGCAAATGTAGAAAAAAATATTGAATTAGCCAAGCAAGAAGAAAAAAATAAAGAAGCACATGTTAAACTTATGATTTCTCAAATTCAGCCTCATTTCATATATAACTCATTATCCGCTATATCGACATTAATCAGTATAAATCCAGATGAAGCTCAAAAATCATTAGATAATTTTACAGAATATTTGAGAAGAAATTTATCATCTTTGACAGAAACTAGACTCATTCCGTTTGAAAATGAATTGAAGCATATAGAGACATACGTTTCACTTGAAAAGATGAGATTCAAAGATAGAATAAATATCATTTATGATATTGGTACGAAAGATTTCTTCGTTCCTCCTTTAACAATTCAACCGATTGTTGAAAATGCAATCAAGCACGGTATTTTAAAAAAAATTAAGGGTGGAACTGTTACATTGACAACTTACGAAACCGATTCTAGTTATGTAATTGAAATAAAAGATGATGGTATTGGATTTAACTTAAATGAGATTGATTTTGATGAAAATACTCATTTTGGATTGAAGAATATAAGTTATCGTATCAGTCATACATGTGAAGGGGACTTAAATATTATAAGTAAAAAGAATGAAGGAACTAAAATTACTGTTACATTAAAGAAGTGAGGTTATTTATGAAGTTATTATTGGTTGATGATGAAGAATTACAATTAATTCGGTTAGAAAAAATTTGTAAAAAATTAATGCCAGATGCTGAATATTTTTGCTACACAAATCCTAAAATAGCTCTTAATGAGATGATTAATGAAAAAATAGATATCGCATTTTTAGATGTTGAAATGCCTGAAATTAATGGTATTAGTCTTGCGAAAAAATTAAAATCGAGCAATCATCTTATAAATATTATTTTTGTAACAGCATATGATAATTTTGCGCTTGATGCCTATAAATTGCACGCGTCTGGATATGTAATGAAACCTGTGACAGAAGCTAAAGTAAAAAGTGAACTTGAAGGACTAAGATATAATATAGAAATAAAACCTACAAAGAATTTGCAGGTTAAATGTTTTGGAAATTTTGAAGTTTTTAAGGATGGAACTCCTTTAAAATTCCATCGTCAAAAATCTAAAGAATTATTTGCATATTTAGTGGATAGAGAAGGATCATCTGCAAATATAAATGAATTAAATGCCATATTGTGGGAAGAAGATCATAAATCTTATTTAAGAAATTTAATTGCAGATTTACAAGATACTTTAAAAGAAGCTGGTTGTGAAGATGTATTTATTAAAAGGCATAATGAATGTTTCATTGATCCTACAAAGATTGATTGTGATGCATATGAATACAAAAAAGGTAATCCTGATGCAATTAGAATGTATAGAGGAGAATATATGATTCAATATTCATGGGCGATTTTTAATGAAAATGATGCATATTAAAATTATTGAGTTTTGTTGCAGGTTTGTTGCATTCGATATGTTATATTATGTTTGTGAAAACGGAGGTTTAAGATTATGCCAAAAAAATATTTAGGATTAACTGATGAAGAAAAGAATATTATTAAAGCTAAAAATGAAGAATATTTAACTAAATATAATAACTTTTTTAATGAGACTGGTTTGACATTATTGAATAAAAATGTTGTGAATAATCAACTAGAGGATAAATTAAATAATGAAGAAATGGTCGCAAGATATCGTATTGCGCAAGAAATTAAAGAACTTAATGCCAAATATAAAGCCGCATATAATGAAGCTTCTGTAGGTATCAAAATGCCTGAAAATGATAAGGATTATTTGGCTAGTAGTATAATGTTCTTATTAAAGGTTGATGGTTCTCCTGAAAGTAAAGAATATAATAAGAGTTTATTAGAATCATACGCTAAGAATCCTGTTGAATTTACTCATAATAGAATTAAATATGCAATGAATTATAATCCTCAAGCGTTAATTGAAGCAGGTAATGATAAAGTTAAACTTATGGAATTTTATCGTGACAATATGGCATTATGTCATGAAGCGAATCGCTTTGGTGATATATTTGGTATTAGATCTTTAGGAGTACCACCAGAACTTCAAGAGGCTAAAGAATCAATGAAGGGTTTAATTCAAAAAATTAATTATTCTGGTACATTAATTAAAGAATGTGAAGAAGTAGAATTCTTCGCCCTTCCTGAATTAGATAAAGACAAAGCTGATTTAGTAATGAGAAATTCTAAAAAAGTATTTGGTTTTAAATTACCTCAAACTATTACAAGTATTCTTTCAAGACAAAGAGGAGACAAGGATAATGATTTATCATTAGCTGATTATTGTAAGAAATTAGAAGAAAAAGGTCTTAAAATCGACAAGAATATATTCTTAAAATATAAATGTGTACACACAGATCCAGAGACTGGAAAGAAAAAAGAAGTAAGTTTAATGGATTTCATTTCAAATAAACCTAATGTTGAAGTTGTTGAAAGAAGTAAGGATGAGATTTTAAAATTAAATGAAGTATCTAAAGCTTTCCAAAACAGATATAGCCTTGAATTCCAAAAGAGAATGAGTGAAAAATTAGGAAAAACTTATAACATTTTCAATGTCGAAAAAGAAATGGCTGGTGGACTATTTGCAAGAGTCTTTAGAAAGCCTTCACAAGAATTCCAAAATTATATGCAAGCTTTAAAAGATTATACTAATCCTGAAAAAGAAGGATACTTAAATAAAGATAATCTTCGTGAAGCTGGTGAACAATATTTGCATCATGTAAATCAGAGTGGTAAGAACTTAGAAGACATGGATGAATTAAGACAAATTAGAACTAATTTAGTTTTAAACACAATGTCTGTAGTTTCTGAGATGCAACAAGATGATGTGAAAATTAGAGGACAAATAAACGCTTCTATTAATTCACTTTTACCAAATGATTTAGGTATTCCAAAAGAAAACGCAGTAAATGAAAATGAACTTGATGATTTTGAATTAGTAGAAAAAAATAATAATCTTGATCTTGATTTGGAGTTAGAAGAAGAAAAAGATTTAAATCAATCAATTTAGGGAACATAAAGATGAGTAGTGTTTAAAAAACATTATCTCATCTTTTTTTGTTGCAGGTTTGTTGCAGGGTGTTTGCTAGAATATAATAAAGAAATATTTTTATTTATGAAAAAAGGAGTGAATTAATATGAAAAAATCACTTATTTCAAAAATATTAATAATGTTTAGTTTATTTCTAGGATTTTTTATTTATCTGAACAATAATGACGCCCTAAAGATTTATGCTCAAGATAATGAAAATCCTGGCCAAAATCAAGAGCCTGAGACTCACACACATGATGAAATAACTTTTGTCAAGTGGTCCGAAACTAATTCATTACCTGATAATAGTGGCAATTATTTTTTAGAAAATGATGTTACTATTACTGACACATGGCATCCTAAAACTGATACTAAACTATGTTTAAATGGACATGGAATCATACTGAATAGTACTGGTAAAAATGTTATTGAAGTTCCTGGTGGTGGAAATATTTGTATTTATGATTGTAGTGAAATTGAACATAAATATAAAATTGATTCTCAAACCGGATTAGGTATTGTTGATGATACCTTCGAATCAGATTATTGCACATTTAAAGGTGGTTATATTACAGGTGCTAAAGACAGTCCTAATGGTGGTGCTATTTTTATGCCAGGAACTTCTAAAAGCGGAAGTACTACCGAATTAAAAATGTATGGAGGTACTATTATTGGTAATAGTACTACAGGCAATGGTGGTGCTATTAGCTATTCTTATGTAAAAAGAAACAATAGCATCATTAGATTAGAAGATGTAAATATTATAGCTAATGTGGCTGGTGGAATTGCAGGTGGTATATATCATTTAGCAAATAATAAATCTTTAAGACTTTTAGGAAATACTGTTATAAAAAATAATGTGTCAGAAAGTTCTCCTGCAGCTATTTTAGAAGAAACTGAATTGATTATAGAAGGTAATTTATATATTTTTGATAATAAATTAAAGGATGGCACACCTTCTGATATAACTGTTAGTCACCCTAGTCAAAATGATATTTTTAGTCTTAGTGGCGCTTTAACTCAAGATAGCAAAATTGGCCTTGATTATATTAGAAGAGGCGCTATTTATAATTACTATCCTACAATGGCTTATACAGATGCCAATAAAGATTGTAATGAATTATTTGTTATTCACGATAATAAAATATTAATAGAAGAAGGAGACGATTTAATCATAGATTATCCTGCAAAGGATACAAGCGTTCCATATAGAAATATTGATTATAGTATTCGATTCCATAATAATTTTAAACCAAGCGATTATGATGTTAAATATGGATTAGAAATGGGAACTTATGATTTAGATGAAGCACCTACTTTTAAAGAATTAGGTGATTATACAATCTATTATAAAGTAAAGGCTGGATTAAATGAATGTGAGTATCATCAAACAGTAAGTGTTGTAAAAGGTACGCCTCAATTACCAAAAGCTAATGAAGATTTATATTACACAGGTGAGAAACAAGAATTGCTTGATTTTAGTGAATGTGATGGGGTAAATTATGAATTTAAATTTGAAGGTGGTTATTGGTCAACATTTACACCTAAAGGCTTAGATATTGGTGATTATGTAATATACACTAGATGTGCTGGTAATGATCATTATTTAGCATATGCAAGTAGTGAAGAAACTATTATTAGGGTAAAAATTCAAGCACCTGAAAAGTCTGATTTAGAAAATTTAATTAATGAATCTGATCAATATTATCAAAGTATTAAAGGAAACTATCCTTCTATAGCTAATATTTTTAATGAATCACTAAATGCTGCAATCGAAGTTAAAGATAATGAAAAATCAACAGTTAATGACGTTGCACAAACTACTGAAATTCTTTCACAAGCAATTTCAAGTGCTAAAGCTGATGTCAAAGCTGTTGACGATACTATGTCTTTAATTGAAAATATTGGTACAGTAAAGTATGCAAAAGAATCTAAAGATAAGATAGTTGCGGCAAGAACTAAATATGAATCATTATCAAATTCATTTAAAGATTTGGTTACTAATTATAATAAATTATCTGCTGCTGAAGCACGATATAATGAATTAGAAAATGATAATAATTTAGCGAATAATGTGATTACTAAGATTAATGAAATTGGAGAAGTTACATTAGAATCTTCTGAAAAAATTGGAAATGTAAGAAATGCTTATAATTCTTTAACAGAAAATCAAAAAGCGCTAGTTTCAAATTATGAAACATTAACAAATGCTGAAGAAGAATATGCAGCTATATTCTTAGATAAGACGAAAGCTATTAGTGTTGACACTTTAATAAATGAGATTGGTGAAGTTTCTTTAAGCGTTGAATCAAAAGAAAAAATTGATAATGCTAAAAATGAATATGATGCGTTAACAGAGAGGCAAAAATCATTTATCACAAAATATGAAACATTAACGATAGCTATTTCATCTTATGAGTTATTATTAGCAGATAAGGATATTGCAACTTCTATTGATGAATTAATAAATTCAATAGGAGATGTTAAACTTGATTCGAAAGATAAATTAGCAGAAGTTAGAAGTAAATATGATGCGTTAACAGATAGCCAAAAAACATTTGTTACTAAATATGATACACTTGTTGCAGCAGAAGCTAAATATTTAGCATTAAAGATGGATGTAATTGCGGCTAATATGGTTGACGAATTAATAAATTCTATTGGTGATGTTAAATATAATCAAGATACTAAGAATAAAATTTATAATGCTAAAAACGCTTATTCTTTACTTACTTCTAGTCAAAAAAGCTATGTCAAAAATTTGATAATTTTAACTAATTCTGAAAAAATTTATAATGATATTGGTTCAGTATACAGGCTAATAAATTCTATTGGTGATGTCACTTTAGATGATGCAACTAAATTACGTATACAAAATGCACGCGAAGCTTATAATAAGTTGGACGAAAATGAGAAATCATTAGTTTCTAACATTGATACATTAACTGAATCTGAGGTTACATATAATGAACTTAGGCATAGTCATAGTATATCTTTAATTACTATTATTTCAGTCTCAGCCGGAACAGTAGTAGTTGTAATTTTCTTGACAACTTATCTTCTTTTATTCTTCGTTTTTAATAAGTGGACTTTGGTCAATATGAAGCCAAAGAGAGTGTTTGTGATTGGTAAAAAGGATAAAAAATTAAAACTTATTAGAATGAATTTTAAGATTTTATATAGAGAAGATTATGATGTAACTAAATCTAAAATTAAAAATCAAGTAATATAATATTTTGAGTCTATTCTATATGATAAATCATATAGAGTAGGCTCTTTTTTGTGTTGCAGGTTTGTGGCACTACAATTGATAAAATATTGTTAGTAGAATAGGACAATAGGATTTAAGATTTAAAACTTGAGTTTAAATGTCTTAATTGATTTAATTATTGGGTTATAAAGTGGGGTGTAGATTTATGAAATCTAAACATTACATATTAAAAATTTTATCTACATTATCAGTAATTTTTATATTTTTTCTTACAGGCTGTGGTGGAAGAGGTTCTGTAGAAAGAATTGAGATGAATAATAAGGATGTTATTGAAATTAAATCTGGTGAATTTTCATATGATGGTATCAAGGTATTAGTCATATACTCAAGTGGGCAAGTTAATGAAATTAATTTGACTGAAAATATGATTCCAGATGAAGAAAAATTATATTTTTACAAAATGGGTGAACATGATGTAAAAGTACAATATGGAAAATACAGTACTACAATGAAAATTAATGTAGTGAGCCACGAATTTGATGATATTTATAGATTAGATGGCTACACATGTGTATATGATGGCCTACCTCATAAAGTGGAAATTAATTATGAACTACCTGAAGGCGCAACCGTGGATTATCCATATGGTAATACTTTTACTAATGCTGGTAATTATGAAGTTGTTGCAGTCATTTCAAAAGATGGATATGAATCAAAAATTTTAAAAACTAATTTAGTTATTGAAGAAGCTACTCTAGATTTATCAAATGTTGTATTCGAAGACAAAGTTTATGAATATGATGGAGAACCTAAATCAATTGAGGCTACTAATATTCCTCAAGGTGTAACTGTTCAATATGAAATTTGGAATGATGATGAAACAATTAAATTAAATAATGCTGTAAATGCTGGTACTTATACAATTGTTTCTAAATATATCGCAAAAGATGAGAATTATGATCAAACATCAACTAAAAAAGCTAAATTGACAATTACTAAGTCTACATATGATATGTCTAATGTAAAACTATCAGATGTTACTAAAGAATATAATGGTCAAGAATATATTGCAAGCTTTGATAAAAATTCTTCATTACCAACTGGGGTTGAGTCTGAATTTAAATACTATAATTTAAAAGGTGAAGAAGTCTCTTCTACAATTAATGCTGGTGAATATAAAATAATTGCAACTTTTAAAGGAAATAATCCAAATTATGAAGAAATAGCTCCTCTTGAAGCTAAACTTGTGGTTACTAAAAAGATTGTTGTATTAGATGGTGTTATCACATTTAATAGTAAGACTATAAATTTTGATAGAGCTAATCATTCTCTAGAAATATCTGGAAAATTGCCAAATAATGTTACTGTTTCATATGAGAATAATGACCAAATTGTTGCGGGTGAATATAAAGTCCTTGCTAAATTTAGTGATAGTAATCCTAATGAGCAATTAGATATCAATGAACTTGAAGCTTATTTAATAATTAATAAAATTAAAGAAACACCTCAAGTAATAGATGAAAGTACTGGAGAAAAAAGAACTATTGAACCTGGTGATTTTAAATTAAGTCTTGACCAGGAAACTGGTAATAAAAAAATAAATATTTCTGGTTTTATTGAAGATGAATATCGAATTAAAAAAATTCAATATCTTGATTTTAATACTAAACAAGAAATTAAAAACGTGAGCGATTTCTGTGATGGAAAGAGATATGATTATAATATTGTATTCGAATTTATTAATCCTGTTGAAAAAGACAGTATTAACTTATCTCCTGCTTCAGGAACAATTTCTTTTGATATTACATTTGAAGATGATATCAAATTAATTGATGCTGAATATGTATATGATGGAAATTTACATGGATTAGCTGTAAATAAAGAATTACCGGTTGGTACAAATGTAAATTATCCTGAAGGAGAAGAATTTACGGATGTTGGAATCTACACAATTGTTTGGGAATTATCAAAGGATACTTATAGAACTAAACAAATTATTGGAACTTTAAAGATAACAAAAGCCACATATGATATGTCTAAAGTTGTAATTGAAAATGTTTCAAAAGAATATGATGGCAATAATTATTTTGATGATACTAATCCAGAAAGCATTGTAGATGTATATGAACCATTTGCTAATTTACCTGAAGGCGTAACTATTAAATCTGTTGTAACAAAGAATAAAGTCGGAGAAGACTGGATGGATTCTAGTTATACAGCTAATGTTGGTGAATATAAATTTAATGTTGAATTTACATATGATGAATTAAATTATAATCCACTTAGTGGGGTCGAATTCTATCTAACTATTGAAAAGAAATTTGTTGATTTAAGCAATTATAAGTTAAATGATATGACTGTATCATATACAAGTGCTGAATTACAAGACATGATAAATAATGGTAAAAAAATCGTAAATAAGATTGAACCTGAGACATTACCTGATGGTATTACCATTACTTATGAATATAAGAGAATAAGTGATGGGGTATCACTTGGAGATAGTGGAGTAGATGAGTTTGGTAGATTTGATGTAATTGTAACTATTTATGCTGATTCAAACTTGGAAATTGAAACTAACACATTAACTGCAACTCTTGTGGTTGATGAGGTATTTTAGGGGGTAATGATTATGAAAAAAAGACACGTTTTATACATAGTTATCATTATTTCCTTTATTATAAGTAATCTAATAGCTATACCTGTAATAAGAGCTAGAGGATTATTCCAATCTGCTAGTGGAAGTTTTACATTAGTTCCTTATTTTAAATGGATGGGAACAATATTTATAATATTTATGTTATTTAATTGTATTGTTGCATCTCAAAAATTTGCATCTGGAAGATTTCAAGAAGTATTATTTATTATCACATCGATTTTATTGATTTCTATGATTTTATCATATTTGGCGTTCGCACTAATCCAATGCAAATTTGAAATAGGAATTATAGATTGGCTTGGTTCCTTTGATATGATGATTGTATCAGGACCATATTATTTAATATTAGCATTCGTATTCTGTGGCTTAACTGCATTTTATAGCGTCGCTATTAACAAGAATTTCATTACAATATTTTCTAAAAATGGCGCGGATGGAAAATTGAAACAAGTAAAGGATTCAAATTTAGAAAACTCTAGATGGATGACATCTAAAGAAAAGAAGACAATATTTAAGTCATATTCATATAGTGAACTTAATACTGTTTCTAAAGATGGTATTCCTGTCATGGCATCTCTTGATGAAAATAAAAAAGATATGCAAGTGTTATTTAATTCACCATGTCACTCAATAATCATTGGTTCTACTGGTTCAGGTAAAACTACAACATTCGTATCACCTATGATTCAAATTTTAGGTTCTACTAAAGCTGGTTCATCAATGATTATAACTGACCCTAAGGGTGAGTTATTCTCGATGCATTCGCAATTCCTGCAAGATAGAGGATATGATGTTAAGGTTATCGATCTTCGTGATACATATTCTTCATATAGATGGAATCCACTTGATGGAATTTGGGACCAATTTGAAGAATATAGGAATGCATATAAGAAAGCTTTTAAACGCGTAGATAATATTTATGAATCAGGATTAATTCTTGATAAAAATATTGGAGATAATGAGGAATTAAACGAATGGTATGAATTTGATGGTAAAGCATATAAAGATTACCAAAGATTAGTAAATAATATCAAAGTTTATAAAAAGAAAATATATGATGAAGTTTATGAAGATTTAAACGATTTAGTATCAGTTTTGATTCCTGTTGAGAATGAAAAAGATCCTCTATGGGAAAAAGGTGCTAGATCTATTACATTAGCGGTATTACTTGCTATGCTTGAAGATTCTACAGATCCTGCAAATGAGATGACAAAAGAAAAATTTAATTTCTTTAATTTAGCAAAGATTCTTCAAAATTCAACTAAAGATTATGAGGACTTAAGGAATTATTTTAAAGGTAGAAGCCCTTTATCAAAGGCTTATTCTTTGTCTAAACAAGTCTGTGATGCTGCACCTTCAACTAGAGCTTCATATATGTCAATCGTATATGATAAATTGGTATTATTCAATGATGCTGGTGTATGCGCCTTAACTTCTACATCAGATTTTACTGCTGAAGCTCTTGCAGACCATCCGACAGCATTATTCTTGAAAATTCCTGATGAAAAAGATACTAGACATAACTTGGCTGCTATCTTTATCTTAAATATTTATAAGACACTTATTAAAGTAGCTTCAACGACTGAATCGTTGTCACTACCAAGAAATGTATACTTCATCATGGATGAATTTGGTAATATGCCAAAGATTTCTAAGTTTGATAAGTTTATTACTGTAGGTCGTTCTAGAAAAATTTGGTTTACAATGATTGTTCAATCTTATTCCCAACTTAATAATGTATACGGAGATAATGTTGCTGATATTATTAAAGGTAACTGTGGTATTAAGATGTTTATCGGTTCTAACGATATGGGTACTTGTAAAGAATATAGTGAATTGTGTGGTAACATTACTATTCAAACATCTTCAACAAGTGGTTCTGCCCATGGTGAAAAGAATTATTCTACATCATTACAAACTAGACCTTTGATATATCCATCAGAACTTCAAAGACTTAATCACCCTGGTGATATAGGTCACTCAATAATTGTTACATTTGGTAATTATCCGTTAAAGACATATTTTACTCCATCTTTTAAAGTTCCACTTTATAAGATTGGTAAAATGGATCAATCAGAACTTGAAGATCATTTCTTTAATGAAAGTGCGGTATTCTATGATATCAAAAAGAGAAATAACGCCTTAATTAAGAAAGTAAATGAATCAAAAGAGAATAAAGGATTTACTGAATTAAAAGCTACATCAGAAAATAAAGAAGAAAACAAGGAAACTAAAGAAGAGATTAAGGAAAATAAAAAGAAAAATAAAAATTTAAGTCAAGCTGAAATATTAAGAATATTTAAAGAACTTAAGAAGAGTAATCCTAATCTCACATTCCAAGATTTTTGTATAATGCTTGCGAATGGCGAAATATCATTAGAAAAGGAGGATTTAACAAATGAGAAGAAATAAATTTTATAGATTATTTGTATCTATAGCACTCCTTTTAATTGGTATTATTACAGTTTGCGGTTATTCTGTAAATGTAAAAGCTAGTAGTAATACTATTTATATTAAAGATGAAATTGTTGAAACAAATGATTCGGGCTTAGTATATGTTGAAATAGCTGGTGAAGGTAAGGCTGGTGATAAAGTTGAAGCCTTTATTCATACAGAAGGCGGTACTGCTATTCCTGGACTTGATTTTGTAAGTATCAATACACTTATTAAAATGGAATATGATAAGTCAGGTATTTTATCATATAAAGTTTCTATTAAAACACTAAATACAGCTGAAAGTAGAGAAAAAATTAGAACTTATGATTCAAATGGTATAAATTATGGTAGATATTTTACATTAGTGTTAGAAAAAGCAAACGGTGCAACCGTAAATGTTGCAAAAAGTACAGCTAAATGTTATTTACCATTTGACTATAAAGTTCAAGTCGTAACAGGTGTTAGACAAGATACTGCCACTCATATGAATGAAGACCATTCATACTTAAAAGACTATGAAGGACCTCAAACTATTTATCACGATGGTATTGGTGATTTGGATGGTGGTTCAACTTGGTATACATTCCAAAAAGGTAGGAATTTATCATTCCAAAATGAGACAACAGATAGATGGGTGAACGCATTTATAAATAATTCATTTGCATCTGCATATGGAACATATTTCATAAGAGATATAAATGATTCAAACCAGGATTGGTGGAATTCATATGCTAATATTCATTTGTTATTTGGTAATAAAGAATTTATGAACAAATATAGTAGAAGTGAAAATTGTCCTGGCTTATCATATTATCTTGAAACTGAACCAAAGCTTGAAGAATCAGATGGATTCTTTTCATGGGATGATAAAGGAAATAATTTTACTCCAGAAGTTACTAGATATCTTCTAGTTGAAAATAAAAATCCTTATAAACAAGATGATGATTTAGTTGATAGAAAAGATATAACTATTAAAAAAGATACTAAATATTATCGTTGGATACAAGAAGGAGATACGTGGTATGCAGGAAATGGTAGTACTGTATATTGTGGTGTTGTTGGAGTAGATGCATATGAAGGTGTTCTAGATGCGGGTCTTGCGATTTATAATAATGCAGATGAACAAGACAGAAAAGCTAAAGATATATATATGTTCTTAGCGCTTATTGATGATAGAGTTCCTGAAGTTGTTGGTGAATTTGTTGATGATTCAGATTTAAAAACTACAGGTAAATTAAAAATTTATCTTCGCTTTAATGAACCAGTATTTTCTTCAAGAACTTCTGAACCATTACCTGTTTCAATTAACAATGGAACAGCTACATATTATGCAAATTATTTAGATGGAAATTATTCAGACACATTAGTATATGAATTTGATACAAATAATATCCGTGCTAATATTAAAGATATTTCATATCAATTCCAAACTGATAATATTGGTGACTTAGCTCACAATATTGATGAATATGGTGTTATCAGGAATAATAGATTGCCTAAAGACTTTACTGATAAATCTAGAACATTAACTTTCTTAAATGGTGCAGTAAATTTACTTACACCAAAATTGACCGCAGATATTAATAGTTCATCAAGGTCACAAAACATATATAACATCTTAGTATCAGTAAACGACAATGGTGAACGTGATATACAAGATTGTGTATTATATTATACTTGGGATAAAAATGGAGATTTAGTTGATCCAAATGATGGACATACTTATTCATCATCTGAATTGACAAATAGTGGCTTATACGCAAACAGTCATCAGTTTACTCCTGAAGAAAATGGCTCTCTAACCTTAACTTTGGTTAAAAATGAAAAAGATAATATTGATAGTGGAACATATTATCTTCATGCATTAGCTGTATCGGGATATGGCTTGACGAGTGTGGCTACATATGGTCCTTATCCATTAGATGGCGATCCACCTACTGTCAGTCAGTTAATGCCAAGTCCTAATGAATTAAAGACTAAAGAATATTGTGTAGAATTATATAAAAAGAATACAGGTAATGCTGAAATAATGAATATTACCATTAATTATAAATATGTTGATAAAGATGGTAATGTTCAAGAAGCTAAAGTTAAATTATATGAAAATTCAGAAGTTGTTGGTTCATTACAACAATTAATTAGAAGAGAAGAATTAGATGATAGATATAAATATTATTTTAAATCTACTATTGATGACTCCCTAGGTATTTTAACTGATGAAGTGATTAAAAAAATATTTACAGATAATAATTTATCTAGACTTAATGTTGATGTCACATTCTACATTGAAGATACTGCTGGTAATAAATCCACTTCTAATATAATTAAAGTTGTTTATGATACTAGAAGCTTATTTGAGGTTGGTGTTGATGTTCCACTTTTAATAACTGAAGGAGAAAATCCCGAACCAGGTTACAAAGAAATAAATGATATCAATGTTTCTTATAAAGCTTATGATTATTCAACTTGTGGAGACAATAAAAATATTGTAATTAAGATATTAGATAAATCTCAAAGTGGTGGCCAAAATTATAGACATTTATTAGATAGCTCTGGTGCTAAATTTAGTGTTTTAATAAATGGTTCAACTACTGTTGAGGCAGACAGTAGTGATGGGGCAGGCAGATACCAAGTAACTATATCTAACTTGGCATCAGGCTTTTATGAAATAGTTCCTAAGATTTCAAGTACAGATCCAAATAATCCGCTTGATTTGGTTGCAGAAACAATTTCTTTCTATCTAACAAATAATTTCTTAGATGTGACAGATAATAAAAAAACTACTGAAGATAATCTTGTACTAACTAATAAAGTATTCCAACTTCAAAATCAAAGATATTATTATTTAGATGAAAGTGGATCTACAATTATTTCTTATCCATATGGTGCAGTATTTGATTCATCTATTAATAAATATAATGGAGGTTCAACATATCCATCATTCTCAAATATTAATGAAGCAAAGAAATATGTTAAGTTCATGGAATACCAAGACCTATATTTGGTAAAGATTACTTCTAACATTGCAAATTTATTGAATAGTGGAACTGCTGCTACAGCTTATGTTAAAGCTAATGGTGAAACAGTAAATGCTCAAGAAGGACAACTTTGGATTAGATACAAGAAAAACACATGGCAAAGTAATGCTACTTCATTTGGATGGGCATATTATTATTATGGAAATGGTAATGTAAGTGATGGTATCAATCTAAATGGTCTTCCGACTAATTTGAATAGTGCGATTAATGATATTGTAAATAGAATTACAAATGGAGGCACAACTGTATATTTAGTTGAAGAAGAACATCTTCATCAGATAACAGGTGCACCATATTTAGCTACGTCCCAGATTCATGTTAATGTAGAAGAGACTTCAAATTCTAAAAATAATTCAAAGTTCTTAACACCTGCAAAATATGAAGGCGATAAATCTTTATATCAAAATATGATTAATGTAGACAATGTTCAATGTGCATTAGCTACTAATATGATAATTACAGCAGATGAGGCAACTAGATTATTCTATAAATATGGTGATAGCAACTTTACAGAAATAAGTGTTGAAAATGGTAAATACTTACAAGATTTATTCTCAAATCAAGCTACAGGTTTATATACATTCCGTGAATATGGAAGATTTGGTATAAGTGAATATGCTATTTATTTTGATAAATCAGTTCCTGGATTATCTGTTGTGGTAGGAAATACTACAGGAGTTTTAGATGGTTCAATATTAACTTTCTCAAGTGATACATTTATTATCAAACAATTAGGAGTAAAAAGTGATACTTTACCTGCTGAAGTAGATCCTTTAGCATATGTTGCGATTTATTCATATCCAGGAAGAAAATTATTAGATGTTTTATATGCATCTGATATTAATGATGAAGATAAGAACTATAAATTAGAAGGTAGTAATTATTATGTTCAAGTAGGAGATAGATCAGGTAATATTGCTACTTATGTAGTATTACTTTCAAACACTGAACTAAAAGTAGATGCATATGAAAATGAATCTAAGTCTAGTGTAATCGTAAAAGTACTTGATAGAACTGAAGATGAGATTTATTCTTACGAAGTATATTTAAATGAAAATTTAGTAACTACAGAATTTTCAGAATCGAAAACATTTAAAGAGCCGGGTATTTATAGAATTATTGTTAAAGACATTTATGGTAACGAAGTAGTTAAAACTATTGAATTTAATTTTAAAACGCCTGATATAACTTGGTATTATTTATCAGATGGTGATTCATATTCTAAATATAATCCTGATAAAATAGTGAGAATGGCTATATATGATGATGAAAATAATTCAAGATATACAAATGTATATACATCAACATTATTGAAATTCTCTTTTAATACCGTTTATGGGGACGATAATGTAAAATTTGAAGTTTTAGATTTACAATCAGGTGATTATTCATACGCAGATTCGACTCAAACTATTACAATTAATAAATTATGTAATTTTAGAATTAGAGTATGGTTTGAATCATTGCCTGAAAATGATCATATTTATAACATTAAATTAGACAATGAAGCTCCTGTTGTATCAGCAGCATTCATTTGTACATCATATGTCTTATATTATGAAAAAGATAAAGATGGAAATGTTATTAAAACAGGTTCATTTGACCAAATAGATTTTGGACCTAATGATAATCCTATTTATAACGAAGGTGACGAAATTACTCTTGATACACTAGAATATATTCCGGGTGCAAGTCTTGAAACTCAATTTGAGGATGGAGCTGTAATTAGTGGTGGACACATTGTTATCGGATTCTCTGACCCATCTAAAATTAAAGATTTTAAAATCTATAAAGATGGTCAAATTATTGATATGGTATTAGATGCTGATGGCAAATTAATTCTTAACAATTATGGTAGTTATGAAATAACAGTATCAGACATGCTTGGTAATGTTAAGAAATTTAGTTTTACAAACACTAAAAATTCTTTAACTAAAGGTTTCGTTGATGATGAGGAAGTTTTACCTGAGGTTGAAAAATTTGGCCATGACAATGTAACATTAAACGCTTTATACAATGGAGAATTGAGAATTCTTCTTAAAACAGAGAATGGCAATAAAACATATATATTCAATTATGATGGTAAAAACGTTATTTTAGGCAGATATGTATGTAATATTGAAAAGAGACAAGATGATGATGGAAATGTTACTGAATATAAGAGTGCAAAATATGAAATAAATAATGATTTCAGCCTTGATAATTCATCAACGTCATTTAGAGAAAATGTTTGGTATAACGCAATTGATAATGATTATTATTTAATCTCAGTAATGATTAAAGATAAGTTAGCGTATTACAAGGTTTTGGCTAAAGATAAAGAAATTTCTTACGAAATGTCTTATAGTGTTGGAAATACAGCATTGCCATCTTATTATAAAGGTACACTTTCTAAAGAGAAACCTCAAATTAAATTATTAACTGGTGAGGATGAAATAGTAATCAGATCTGATTCTAAATTTACGTATATTTCAGATTCTTTAACTATTGATTCTAATATTAAATCTACAATCACTACAATTATGTATGCATATTCTGCAAACACTACATTTGGTGATTTGACAACAATTTATGAAAATGGCAATTTTATTACTCCACTTAAGGGTGAAAAAGACGGATTCTATAAGATTGTTGTAATAAATATATTCAACAATCAAACAGAATATACAATTGCAAAAGTTGATTCATTTGAAGCGATTGTTGAAGCTAAATATTTAGATGGTTCAACAAGAGAATTCTTGTCTAACGAGAATAAAATATATTCAAATTCAATAATCGATATCAATGTTTATAGTGATAGTGTTACATTTGTAGTAAATGGCGAAGAATTTGAAGGATTATATAATTCAGGTGTCACATCTCTTGAATTGTATAAGCAAGGTGAATATAAAGTTAGAGTTGTTGGCGCAAATGGTGTATTTGAAGATTTTGAGTTTGAGATTAATTCTAATTTTGAATTCGTATATAAGGAAGCGTGGATTACAGGTTATAATGAATCAGCTTTATTAAAAGACCAAGGTTATACATCTTATTTGTTAACACCAATTGTTTCAAAAGAAGATGGAGTTGAGTTTATTGCATATCAATATCTAACAAATGACTTAGTCGTGTTATATGATAATATTTCAGAAACTAAAATAGTTGATGAATCTAAACTTAATAATTCTATTGGAAAAGATGGAATTGGAGATTATGTAATTTATTTTAAAAACATTTATGGTGATGTTGGTAGTAAGGTGATTCATTTTAGTGATGTGGCTGGTCTAAAATTAAGTAGAAAGACAGTTGCTGAAAATAATTCATTCCAACCTTATAGCTTAGACAAAGCTTTAAAAGATGATTTCTATTCAAATTATATTTTGAAATTTGAAACTACAAGCTTAAGATATCAATTTGAAATTGATGGTGCTCAAGTTTCACTTGATGAACCTAAGACTATTGAATTTAGTAATTCAAGTGGTAATGGTTCATTTGGTTATCAAATTTCATATTTAGATGAATATGGTAATTATTTAACGTTTAGAGCTGAATTATATCGAGCTGAAGTATCAATTGATAAATCTCAAATGGAAGAGATAAATATTAATGATAAGATTTATACAAAAGATGATATTGTAATTACATTTGCTGATGAATTAATTGGTAGCGTAAGTGTAGATGGTAAAGATCGAATTCCTTATGAATCAGGTACTAAATTCTATAAAGATGGTAAATATGAATTCTATGTTGATGATATTGCGGGTAATAGAAATGTTTATGTAATAAATCATAAGAGTATTAACCACTTTACATTAACAAACACTTCAACTAACCAACCTGTAATAAATGGTGGTGTCATAAATAATGGAAGTGTTTCATTTACTGCATCTGATGATTCAAAAATCGTTAGTGTTTTTAAGAATAGCGAAAAGGTTGCAGACTTTAATTCAAACTCATTTAAAACAAGTGGTCATTGGGAAGCATTAATTGAAGATAGTGTTGGTAATACTAGTTATGTTGAATTTTATATAATTAATAACCCACTAATTTCATTTGAATATAGTGCTCCATATGATTATTCAATTACTGAAATATTCTATACAGATTTAGAAGGTAAGCGCGAGCAAATTGATGTTGAAAAAGAACCTGTATTATTAAATAAGAATGGTGATTATGCAGTTGTTGTATCAAGCAATAGTACAAATTCAACATTTAATTTTTCAGTGACTATTAATGATACTCCACCACAAGCAACATTATCTGGTGTAGAAGATGGTGGTGTTACAGCAAGAAATGTTACCTTAAAAGGTCTTAAGACAGGAGATGTTGTTGAAGTATATAAGGATGGTAAGCTTATAAGCGTTACAGATGTAGCGACAACAAATAATGTTCCTGAGATTAAATCTGGTGGTACATACAAAATTATTATTAAAGGTGTTTCTGGTGCAAAAATTGAATATAACTTCACTAGAAAACAAATAGCAAATGCACCTACAAGTATATTTATTATAGTAACTTGTGGACTTGCAGTTGCGGGAATTACAATCGGTCTTTTATATCATACTAGATTAAAGAACGATGCTGAATAACGGTGATAATATGTTTAATCCGGCATATTATTATATAAAAAAATTTAAAATAAAAGGAGACGTGTTTTATGTTCAATATTATAGCTCAAATTTCTGAAAAGGATTTAAATCAAATTGTTAAACCATTATTAGATGTACTAGGTGTAGTTGTACCTGTACTTCTTGGTGTTATTGGCTCACTTGGAGCCATCTGGGTAATTTTCCTTGGTGTTAAATATGCTAAGGCTGAAGACCCACAAGAACACGAAAAAGCTAGAAATAGCTTAAAAAATGCGATTATTGGTTTCGTACTTATTTTCGTCCTATTAATCGCTCTTCAATTCGCGGTAACTATTTTCACTGACTGGTATAAGAATTACGAATTCCCAGCTTAATTGAGGAATTAATTGTGAAAAGGATATTTAAAAGAATTTTATATGGCCTTTTCATTGTCCCTTCTATCATCGTAATTTCATTGCTTACAAGTTGTACTCCTGATATGGGTATATTTGGTGATAAAGAAGACGGATTAGATGAATATTATGATAGCATCGGCGATATTAGTGGAAAATATGAATTAAATAATGAATTTCAAAATCATGAATATGATTTAGAAAAGTCATTATGTAACGATTATATCATCGAGCATTTAGCTTGGGAGGATGACAATGAAATGGTTGAATTTCGACAATATGTCTATATTGTCATTCCTTTTAAGCGCGAATTGACTATTGAAAGTATTGCGTTATTTGTAAGAAAAGAAAGCGGAAGTATAGCAACTAATCAAGAATTAGAATTGAGTTTCTTTTATTATCCTAATTCTAGTAGTTGCCCCAAAGATGACGAATTAAAAAAAATGTCAGACCCTGATACAAAGATTGAAAAAGATTCAAATGGTAATGATGTTGAAGTGGAAGCGACTTATGCTGATCCTAAAAAGGAGAGTCGCAATTGTTCTACAAAATTACCACTTACTGATAGCTTTGATAGCTTTGAAGTTAAAGGTTTTCGTCAAACAGTTGATTATGGCGAGTCATATGTAACAAATAATTGTTTATTAGCTAAAAAAGATAGTTATTTATATGTTAGAGTTGAAAATAATTCGGCTTTAAATAGAAATATGACGCCTATATCAATTCAATTTATTAATTTGCTTGTTAGAGCTATTTAAGGAGGACCAAAGATATGTTCAATTGGGTTTGGAGCCTGCTATATGGTATATCTAAATCAATCTTTCAAATAATTGATGGATTACTTTCATGCGCGAATATGTTGTGTGGAATTGAACCTATTAGATATCAAAATACAGAAATGGACTTTCTGACATTTTTAATGCGTAACAAAAATATATCTTTTGGGTTCGTTGCCGCGGTCATTATAGGTGTAATACTTGTCATATTATTTGCGGTAATATCTCTCATTCGGTCTTTTTCCACAGAAAAAGAAAATATGAGCCCTACGCAAATATATGTAAAGGTTGGAAAAATATTATTAACATTTATTTTTATTCCTGTAGCTTTGTCTGTGCTTATAATGTTTACAAATGTTTTGATGCAGACATTGTATAAGTCAACTCTTGGTGGAAGTCCAGATGGTTTAGGTCGCTTCTTGGCTGGTGCATTTGGTCAAAATGCTCGCCACGATGGTGTGCCTGAGAACTTCTATATGAGTTCAAGTTTTGATTATACATCAACAGGAAATATGAAAAAATATGTAGACTTAGAAGATTATGATTTCTTCTTTAGCTGGATTGCTGGTATTGCTATTTTGTTAAGTCTTGCATCTATGTTATTAATGTTTGTTGATCGTGCAATTTCAATAGTTATATTATTTGTATTTGCTCCTATATCTTTATCAACAGCAGTTTTAGATGATGGACAAAGATTTAAGTTGTGGAGAGATCAATTTATTGTTAAATTCTTGACGGGATATGGCTGCATTATAGGTATCAATATCTTTTCTTTAGTAATAGCAGCTATTACTTCGAATGATTTGGTTTTCTTTGAAAATTCAGCTTTAAATTATATTATGAAAATTGCAATAGTTGTTGGTGGCTCTGTATCTTTAAATAGATTAATGGCATTAGTTGGTAATCTTATTTCTCAAGGTGCAGGATCTAATGAACTTAGAGATAATGCTATTGCAACTCAACAAGCAAAAGGACTTGGAATGCGAGCATTATCTGGTGCATGGAGTGTAGCAAAATCTCCATTTACTGCTACGCGTAGTGCAGCAAACTTTATCAGAGATACAAGACAATTTGGACTTGGATATTCAGTTGGTTCACGTCTTGGATTTAACACTGATAGATCATATGGTCAAATGAGTAAGACTCAAAAGAATCAACAACGTGACCAAATGATTGAAAGAGAAAATTATCGTAAGACTGGTAAATTTGACGGCTCAGGTAATAATGTTAAAAATGCTATTACAGGTGAAAATAAGTCAAATGCGAACAAGCAAACAAATAATCGTTCTGGCGCTGGAGCTAGTAATGCCATAAAAGGTGGTAGTAATGCTAATAACAAAAAAGTCGGTAATCAGATGGTTGAGATGAGTATATTAAATCCAGATGGTTCAAAAAAGAAAGAGAATAAGTAGAGGTGGATTATGCGAATTATTCCAAAAACAGCGAAAATTAAAATTCAATTCTTTAAAAATATTTCTATAGTTGATATTATAATTGGCTTATTCTTTCTAGGACTAATTGTATTACTTGCAATTACAAATATTGGTTTTATTAGATTTATATTAATGCTAATATTACTAGTTATTGCTGTCGGATTATTTTTACCATTTGAAGGACAAAGATTCTATGTATTCTTAGCTTATGCAGTAAAATATATTTTTAGTGTAAAAAAATTTAGCAAGGATAATACTAAGGCTCAAACAAATATTGACAATTATTTACCATTTAAGGATATAAGAGATGGTTTTATAGAATATAATACTTATTTTGCTGGAGTTTTACAAATTGATCCTCGTGAGTTTAGTTTGTTATCAGAATTTAGACAAAATCAAATGATTGATGAAAACTTTGGTAGAATTATTCGTGAAATTTCTGATAAAACTAAAGCTTCAATTGTAAAAATTGATAGAAAATTAAGCTTTGAATCATATATTAAATATGAAGAAAAGAAAAAAGAAAATCTACAAGCTTTATTTGATAATGGTGAATTAAGTGAAGAAGAATTAGAATCACGATTATCAATCATTGATGATAGAATTCGTGTTTATTCAGAATTAACTAATGATAATCCTGTTATAAAGCCTTTCTATTATCTAGTTGTCTATGACGCAAATAAGAAGACTATTAGCGAAATATTAAATGATGCAATTATGACATTCCAAAATATAGGAATGACTTCTCATATTCTAGATACAAAGGAATTAGCATTATTTTTAAAATATAATTATGTTCCTAATTTTAATGAAAAAGATATTGATATGTTATCTGAAAATGAATTAATGAGTTGGGTTTGTCCTCATACAGTGGAATTTAAACCACGTTCAGCTTTAGTTGATGGTGAGGAATGTTTTACATTCACAGTTAAGAATTTCCCTATTAGTGTATTAAATGCTTGGGGATATAAAATATTTAATATTCCTAACACTAAAATTGTGATGAATTTATCACCATATGAGAAACAAAAAGCTGTAAAAATGATTGACAGGTCAGTTCAAGAACTTGCAGCACAAACTGAACATAGTTTTAAAGCTTCTTCATTAATTGATAAACAAACACATATTGAGACTCTTATTGAAGTATTAAGAATGCTTCAAAATGACAATGAAACATTGTTTGGGGTAACTCTTCATGTTACTATATTCCCAAATGGCGCTGACACAAAAGATTCTATTAGAAATCTTAAGAAAGGAATTAGAAGAGTCTTTGCTGAAGAAGGATTTGAACTTGTTGATAACTACTTTAGGCAAAATTTAGCATTCATATCTACTAATTTATCAAGACTTGATTTGATGACAGATTTCCAAAGAGCTATTCATTCAAATTCGGTAGCAGCAGTATTCCCATTTGTGTTATCAAATGTAATGGATGAAACAGGTTGTATCTTGGGTACTGAAAATTCTTACCCTGTTGTTGTTGATTTCTTTAAACGTAACTTTGAAAGAGTAAACTCTAATATGGTAATTATGGGTAAATCAGGTTCAGGTAAATCATATGCGACAAAGACAATTTTGACTCAATTATGTGCTGAAAACTGTAAGATATTTATTCTTGACCCAGAAAATGAATATCAAGTACTAGCTCAAAACTTAGGCGGTAGATTAATTGATGTAGGTACTGCAAGTGAAGGTAGAATTAATCCGTTCCATGTCATTACGACACTTGAAGGTGATGAGCTTGGAAGCGATTCGAAAGTTAATAATTTTGCAGTCCATCTTCAATTCTTAGAAGAATTCTTTAGAGTAGCTCTTGATGGTATTTCCTCAGACGCTCTAGAATATTTAAACAATATAATTGTCGATTTGTATAAGTTAAAAAATATAGACTCTAAAACTGATTTTTCTAGGTTAGGACCAAAAGATTATCCAACATTTGATGAATTGTTTGAATTAATTGATGAAAAATTAAATAAAGCAACAGTTGATTATGATGTAACTCAACTAAGAATACTACATAATTATGTTTCTAAATTTGCTGGAGATGGTAGAAACGCTAATCTTTGGAATGGTGAATCTACATTGTCAGTAAAAGAGAACTTTACAGTATTTAATTTCCAATCACTATTAGCCAATAAAAATGGTGTAATCGCTAATGCACAAATGTTACTTGTGCTTAAGTGGTTAGATAATGAAATTATTAAAAATCGTGATTTCAACATAAAACATAATACAAATAGAAAAATAGTTGTTGCAATTGACGAAGCGCATGTATTTATTGATCCAAAATATCCAGTAGCACTAGATTTTATGTATCAATTAGCAAAGCGTATTCGTAAATATAATGGTATGCAAATTGTAATAACACAAAATATTAAAGACTTTGTAGGTAGTGAAGAAATTATTCGTAAATCAACTGCGATAATTAACGCATGTCAGTATTCATTTATTTTCTCTTTATCTCCAAATGACATGGATGATTTATGTACATTGTATGATAAAGCTGGTCAAATTAATGAAGTAGAACAAGATCAGATTGTTAATAACCCTAGAGGTAATGCGTTTATCATCACTTCACCAACAAGTAGAACAAATATTTCAATTATTGCATCAAATGCAGCAAGAGAATTATTTGGTGAAGGTGATAAGAAATAGTTTTTAATATTAAATACATATGATAGGTCATAATACGGCCTATCATTTTAATTTTTTGTTGCAGGTTTGTGGCAACCATTATGTTATTATATATACGCTAAATTCATTTAGACTAAAGAAAAGGTATTAAGGAGGATTTTATTAATGAGCAAACTATATCAATTAATAAAAAAAGATATCGAGGAATTAAAGAAGATTAGACAGTTAGAAAAAGAAGATTTTAAAAAAGCTAAGTCTTATCCACAAAGTCTAAAAGAAGATATATTAATCGAAAGGGTTAATCATCTTATTGGCGATATCAGTAGAAAAGCTGTTGATAAAATGGGTGATAATGAATTTGCAAAATTTATTTCAAGCCAATATAAAGATATCTTAAGTCATGGTAGACTTAAGAAAGTAGAGTATTCTTATGATTATAAATTAAAACCTATCTTAGATTATGATAAGATTTTTGATTTGGTTGAAACAAAATTTTCAGAAAAAGACATTGAAGATCTTACAAAATCTTTTGAAAATAATAAAGATGTAATTAAACCTCTTTCCAAGCCTTTAGATCCTTATGTTAGAGCTATTATTCTTGACATGGATGAGATGAAAAATCTTACAAATGAAGAGAAAGAAAAATATAAGGAAGATTTGAATTATATTAAAGATGAAATTGTTGAAAAAAATAACAATTTCGTTGAAGGTTGCATCGAAAAAGTTTCACAAAAACGTTTCATTGAGGCGTCAAAAAAACTTGAAAAGTGGGCAAACGATAATGGTATGGATGGTAAAAAGGTAGTAGCTTACGATACTAACCATACACATGCTACGACTGTTAGCAATACTACAAAAATTGAAGACGAATTGTTTAAACCAACGCTTAATATGGAAATGAAGTTTTCTCCTGAATTTAAGAAAAAGATCTTTGATTTAAGAGATTTTCTTGAGAATAAATTTGTTTTAAAAGATATTCAAGCAGGTGAAAGTGGTGGTAAGGAATATGGATTCCTTGCATATTTCTTGCAAACTTATAAAATAAATGGATTAGTTGATAAACAAGTTCAATTACAAGACCCAGAAGAAAAGAAAGCTAATTTGGCTCAAATATCTGAAGAAGTAAATAAGCTTAAAAACATTACAAAAGAATATGATGAAATTTTAAAATATATTAGTGATAATTTCGATATTAATGATGTAGCTTTATGTGGAAATGTTTATTCTGGTAGACAAACAGATTTTAATGGAAATTTATCAAAATTTAGATCTACTCTTCCTGAAAAATGGGATAACGAAAATGCTGGTCCTGGTGTAATTTTAAATGGATATGTTCAATTTGTTAGTATGGCAAAAATGTGTGATGTTTCACTTGAAGAGATGTTTGATCATCCTGTTGAAAGCTTTATATCAGGTGCAAAGAAGAAATTGGATAGTATAACTGATGCAGCTGTACCAAAGATAGGAGAAGCAAGTCTTGGACAAAGAATTGCCAAAACACTTGCGCCATATTCAAAAACATTTAATTTAACTTCCTCATTTAATATTTTTACACGTGGCATAGAATTCCTAAATAACCAATGTGAAGAAAATGATCAAGCGTATGAGAATATTACTTTAAGTCAAATTGCGTGTACATATTGTAATAGATTTGGTGTTAATGAAATTACCTTATTTGGTGATGCAGAGCAACCTAATTATGAATCTATAAGAAATATGTTTGCTTTTGGTGGAGATATTGATAATTTATATACTGTATCAAATAATTATCCGTTTGATTTAAATACAAAAGGTGTTATCGCAAAAAATTATGATGCTCAAATTAAAACTTTAGGGAATAGAAATCCTGTAACAGAGTGCCGTAATATTTTAGCAACTTATAAAGATTATTTAGTAGAGACTAAAGAACTTATGGAGTCTAAAGGTAAATCTCATGATTGTTATGTCGATCAAGCACATGTATTAATTGCCGCAAGAGAATATTTTGAAGATTTCATACTAAAAAACGGAATTAATCCATTAGAAATCCAAAATACTAAAGAAAGAGATGAAGTATTAAAATTCTTAAATAATCCAGTACAAGCTTTCAAAGATAAATATAAAGATGAAAAGAAATATTTCCATCAACCAAAAGAGGATGAAGTGGCTAGAGGAATTACTTCTTTTAAAGATCTAGAAAAGAAAGTAGCATCTTACAATTTAGATAGAAGAATAGATGTTAAAACTAAATTTGAAGAATTAATTAAAGAAAATTCTAAAGGTACAGAAAATGAAAATAAATCAATTTCGGAAATTATAGATGCTAGAAAAGGTGGATATTTAGAAAGAAAATTTGATTCAACTTCTAAAGAATATAAAGCTTTAGTTGGTGCAGTTAAAGCTATGATTAATCCAAAGGGTGGAAATTATGGTGCATATAAAATGGCTAAATTTTATGCTGAAAGATATGTAGCTCATAAACTTAAAGACGATAAAGAAGAAGCACAACTTAAAGCTAATGAGCGTGGTAGAATAAATTTCTGTCGTGCAGTTATTAAGAGTTGTGGAGATTTGGGTAAATATTTTGCTATTCATGAAAGACAACAAAAAGAAGCTTTAGAAAATAAAATAAGGGAAAGAGAAGAAATGCAATTAAATAGAAAACTTCAAAGTTCTGAAAAGAGAAACGAAAGACTTCAAAATGAAGAAAAAATAGCAAATTTAGATGAAATTAAACTTGAAAAAGTTAATATCATTAAAGATTTCCAAGAAGCTTTAAAAGATGATGTTAATGAAGATAAGTTAAATCAATCATTTGAGGAAAATTATGAAATGGAAGAAGTGAAAGTGGAGGATCTTAATAAGTCATTTTAATTAAGATTTAAGGAGGTAGCTTATGGGAAAATTATATGAAAAAATTAAAAAATATTATGATGAAATTGTAAGTTTTCAAAATAAGCAAGAAAATGATTATGTGAAGGAAACAACTTTCAAAAATTTATATAAGATTTCTGAAAAGGTAAATTCTTTAAATTATTTCTTAGTTGAAATTAATGATAATAAGAATACGTATTTTGGTAATAAAGATAATTACAAAGAATTCTTAGCAAATAATAAAGATGTTTTTGCACAAAACCATTATGATTTACCATATGCTGTTGTTCAAGATAATGGTAAGATAGATGTTAAAAGTGTTGATTATGAAACTATATTGAACACAATAGAAGCTAAATTATCTGATGATAAGATAAATTTATTATTAGAAAAATTTGAAAAATATAATCCAACAATTAGCCAAACATTTACAAATCCATTAACACCTCTTGCAACTGATATTATTAATGATGTATCTTCTTTAGAATTAACAAAAGAGGAAAGTGATAAAATCATTGAAACTATAAATTATGTTAATTCAGAAATTGTTGAAAAACATGGTGAGAACAATATAGATAAATTAATTGATAAAATTAGTATCGTAAGAGATTATGAATCTAAAAAATATATCGATGAAGTAGCTAATGAAGTGGGAACTGACGCAGACAAGGTGCATGAACTAAAAGAGGATTTATCATCTTTAGCTTTTTTGCCAGAAACTGAAGAAAATAAAAATCTTTTAAAACCATTTTTAAATAATGAACCTGTTTATTCTGATGAATTTAAGAACAAAATTATTGCACTTGATGAATTTATTACTCAAAAAGGAATATTAAAAAATGGTGCAGTAGGAGAATCAGGTTATAAAGAATATGGTTTTGTTGATTATTTTGAAAAGCTTTTTGAAGTTAAAGATTTATTAGTAAATCAAACTAAGTTAGTGTCAAATGAAGATAAAATCAATAATTTAAGAGAAATTCAAACTAAGGCAGACGAATTAAAGGATGTAACTAATAAATACAATGAGGTTATTGACTATATAAAGGAAAACTTTGACATTGATAAAATTAATTTAAACGGTAATATATATTCAGGAAGAAAACGTTCTTTCGAAAATGATTATAAAAACTTTAGACCAAATTTCCCAGAAAGATGGGATAATGAAAATGCAGCCTTCGGTGTTATACTTAGCGGTTATGCTCAACTTAAAGGTGCTGCATTAGAAGCCAATGTATCAATTGAAGAGTACTTAGAAAATCCAATCAAGTCATATTTTAAAGGTGGTAAAGAAATATTTAAGGAAGAAGATGATAAATATTTCTTACCTAATACTGCCGAGAACTCACTTGGTAAAAGAATGGCTAACGCTCTTATTATGGATGGTAAAGCTTATCAATTGACCTATGCAAATTATGTGATTCATTCACGTGGAATAGAATTTTTAAATACTACTTCTGAAATTGATGAGAACTCATATAAGAATATAATTAAAACAGCTACAGGTAAAAGTTTAATTAATGTCTTTATGCATACTCCTGATAATTTATTTGTTAAAGGTGGTAACACAGATTATCAAAGTATTCAAAATTTGTTTGCATTAGGAAATGATACTGATAGATTATATGAAGTTTCAACTTCTTATTTTGATGAAAATGTAAATCATTCAGAATTGTCTCAAAAATATGATGAGAAGATTGCAGGAATGAAAAATGTAAATGTGGTAAATCAAACAAGAAGAGTAATGGATACTTTAAAGGATTTCATGGTTGAAAGAAAGAGATTAAATATTGAACGTGAAAACGAAAAGAATTCATTACCATTAGTTGATACAATTCCACCTGCTCATTTATTTGTAGGCGCCAAAAAATATATGAATGATTTCATATTTGAAAATAAAATTGATTTGTTAAGCCTAAATAAGAAAGATAGAAAAGAAGTTATGGATTTCTTAGAAGATCCATTAAAAGCTTTTGAAAAGAAATGCAAGGATGAACCTAATTTCTTTTTAATAGATGGTAATACTGGCGCTTTAAAAGAAAACTATAATACATTAAGAGAAGAATTTAAGGAAGAATATGCTAGGATAAACAAGAGTATTGGTGATAAATTTGTTGAAACATTTAATGATTTAAATAATAAAACAAATGGTCGCAATGCAAATAAATCTATACTTGAAATTATTCAAACTAATAAAGGTGGATTCTGGGAAAATAGAATTGGTACAACTTCTAAAGAATATAAAGCTTTAGAATCATCTGTATTAGCAGCATTTAATCCAGAAAGCCAAACATATGGTGATTTAAGTGCTTCTAAGGTGTATGCACAAAAATATCTTGACCATAAACTACCTCAAGGTGTTGATTTTGAAAAATTGAGTGAAAATGAAAAGAGAAGAATTGAGTTTTGTCAAACAATAATTGGTGCAGATTTGAAAATACAACTTGATGACAAGACTGAAGAAAATAAAGTAATTTATGCACCAGATAATTTTGAATTCCAACAAAAATTGCAGCAAGATGTGGATTTAGGCCTTGAAAATAATAATAACATCATAATAGATGAAAATATTATTGAAAAAGAAAATGTTGTAGCACAATAAATTTAGGAATAGCTTCCGCTATTCCTTTTTTGTTGCAGGTTTGTTGCGCCTAGTATGATATTATAATGGCATAATTAAAAGAATTGGAGGTTTTTTTATATGGGAAAATTATTTAATTCAATAAAAAAAGAATATGAAGAAGTAAAAACTTATAGTTTATATGAACAAGGGAATTTTATGGCTGCAAAAACATTCCCTAGAGCTTATAAAGATTTTGAAAATGCTAAAAGAATAAATGTTTTGCTTGGAGAAATTAATGGTAATTGCGAAACATATTTTGGTTCACGTGAAAATTTTGATAAATTCCTAAAGGATAATAGAAATTTATTTTTAGACACTCCTTTAAGACTTACTTATATTTCTAAATTTGATCATGTAACACGTAATTTAGAGGACTATGAAAAAATATTAAATGCTGTAGAAAACGCAGTTGGAGAAGAAAATACTAATAAAATATTAGAGGCTACACAAGAAAAATTATTAAATCCTGGTACAAATGCTGATTATGTACTAAAGCCATACATTGAAAACATTAAAAAGGATGCAGATACTTTATTTCAAGAAGAAAACGCAGAATTTATTAAAGGTATAAAGGAATCATTAGATTATATTGGAGAGGATTTAATTGCAAAAAAGTCAGAAGGCCCATGGAATGATTTAATTGAAGATGTAAGTGTAGGACGTACTTACGCCGCTAAGCAAGGATTAAAAGATTTTGCAACAGAATACGGCTATGATTTTGAAAAAATTAACAAAGCCGTTGATAATGGTTATAAGTCAATAGAAATATTACCAATTGACAAGGAAACAGTTGAATATACTAAACAATTTGCTTTTAATGATACTATGAAAATTACGCCTGAGTTTAAAAAACAAATTTTAGAGTTAGACAAATTTGTAACAGAAATTGGTATTCCTAGTCACTTTAATTCTGGAGAAGAGAAAACAAAGCATTATAGTTTATATGACTACAATAAAGTAAGTGGAGAAATAACTACTTTAATTGGAGACTATAATAAAGAAAATATTTCTAATGAAGAAAAGAAAGAATTAATTACAAAGCTAGTTGCTAAGCAAAAAGAACTTGCTGTAGTTGAAGAAAAATATGAACAAGTATTTGATAAAATAAGAAATACGTTTGATCTTGATAAGACAAGTATAAATGGTAATCTTTATACAGGTAGACTTCATTCATATAACCCAAATGATATTGGTACATTTTTACCAGATCTTCCACCTAAGTGGGATGGTGCAAATAGTGCAGAACCTGTAGTATTAAGTGGATTCTGCCAATTAAAAGGAGCTGCATTAAAAGCTGGTGTTAGTCTTGAAGAATATATTGATAATCCTGTTAAGATTTTCTTAAAGGATGCAAATAAAAAGGCTGATGAAATATCTAATAAAATATATTTAGATAGAGGAGAAAATAATTCATTAGGTAAAAGAATTGCCCATACTGTTGTTATGGACGAAGATCCATATAAGGAAATGGGATTATTAGAATATGATAATAGATCAATAGAATTCTTAACTAATCTTGAACCAATGAATAAAGATACATTAGCAAAAACAATCGGAACTAATGCGGGAATCCAATATTATAAATTATTTAATCGTTCAACAGAAAAAATGCTTATCACAAATGGAGAGCCTTCATATAATTCAATTAAAAATATGTTTGCATATGGTGATAAGGTCGATAAACTTTATGAATTAAGTGAAAATTATTGTGATAAAGATATTAACATCGGTGCAAAAATAGATTACAAGAATGTTGTCACTGTTGAAAATAAAAACTTTAATCCTAATAATGAAGCAAATAGAATGATGGAGACATTAAAGGATTATTATGCTGAACGTGAGTTTATGTTTGACCATCCAACGCAATTTTGTGATACTGCATTAACTGAAAAATTACTACCTTGTGCTATGATTATTGGTTCTAAGAAATATTATGATGATTTTATTAGTTTAAATAAAAAAGATATCTTTAGTTTAGATGATAAAGCTAGAAAGAATGTCTTATCATTTATGAAAGATCCGGTTAAAGCGTTCGTATCAAAATATAAAAATACACTTCATTTAACTAAGCAAGAGATAAGAGAATTAAAAGATACTTATAAAGAAGAAAATGATAGAATTAATGCCCCTAAATTTGAAAAATTCAATCAATTATTTGCCCAAAACAATAGGAAAGAAAACGGATATAATGTTGGAAAGAATATCTCAAGAATAATTGGTGATAATAAAGGTGGATGGGGTGAATGGCTAGGTAGAACTACATCTAAGGAATATAAAGCTTTAGTAAGTAGTGTAGAAGCATTTAATAATCCACAATCTAGAACATTCGGAGATCGTGGTAATTTAAGATATTTTGCTGAAAAATATGTTGATCACAAATTACCATTAGGCGCAAAGTTTGAAGATCTTAAGCCTATTGAAAAAAAGCGTGTTGAATTCTGTCTTTCCATAATTGAAACATGCAAGGCTATGGATAGAGAAGAATTAGAAGCTAACAAAGATATTGTTAAAGATAACAATATTATTGATGATAAAGATTTTAAAGACAAACTAGAAAAAGATGTTAATTATTTGAACAAATCTAATGTTAATGAAAATGTCATTGATACATCAAATAAGAACAATATTATTGATAAAGAAATAGAACCATAATAATCTGGAGGTTTCTTATGCAATTTGATTATATTAAAAATGTCATGAAATTTATTCAAGAAGATGCAGGTCTTAAACAAAATGAAAATAGTCCTGAATGGAATGATTATCTTGAAAAACTAGGTCGATTAATAGATGCTTTTGAAGAGTATTATACTCCTGATGAAAATAATAACTATAAAAATCTAGATGATGGTGGTAAAGAAAGAATTGAGGAATTGTTTAAAGATGCAATCAAATCTGGAAATGAATTTTTAGATAAGCCATTTGATTTAGATGATATGGTAAATGATAAAGTCAGAAAAGGTTTAATTCAAAATATTAATAAAGAATTCTTATCTGAAGCATTAGTTGAATTTCAAAACGCTGAAGTAAATAGTGATAAGAGCTTAAAGTACATGATGGACAATTTTAGAAATAAAATTGTTCCTGTGACTGGAGAAAAATTTAATGAACTTTCTGGCGCTTTAAGTACAAGAACCAATCTAACAATTGAAATTGATAATCAAAATGTTGAAGGTGTATTTACTCAAACAAAGAATTTTGACATTGATAAAGAACGTAGTAAGATATTTGATGATTTAACATTCAGATATCCTAAGTTTAAAGTATATTTTGATGAACTAAGAAAGCATGATGATTTATCTATGTTTACATTAGCTAAGGGAAGTGATGTTGTAACTAATGGGAGAGTTAATTTTACATATTTAAATGACATATTTCTAGGCAGCGATATTCCTGAAGATAAATATCAGCAATTTTTAGATGATGAAGAATTTGTTTATGCAAACGCTGAATTGGCTAGAAGAGTTGATAGTTATACAACTAATTATGTTATTAATGTCACTAATTTAGGTCTTAAAAAAGGTGATAACATTGACAGACGAAATAGTGCAATGAGTGGAGTTGCGCATATCCTTAATAAAGATGATTTATTAGCTAAATCAAGATCTGTTATTATTGAAACAACTAAGGACGGCCATAGACAATTCTTAGAAGGTACATTTATGGAAATGGCTAAAGGAAAAGATGTTGGCAATCTAGAAGCAGTAGATAAACTTAGAGAAACAAAACCAGAAGATTTAGATACTGTAGAGGCTAAAAAATCTTTAGCAAACCTTCAAGTAATAGACTATATTTGTGGTAATATTGATAGACATGCTGCTAATATGTTCTATCAATTTGACCCGGTTACTAATAAACTCATTGGTATACAAGGTATTGATAATGATTCATCATTTTTAAGAGGTGATGATAATATTAGAGAAAATGTTAATAATTTAACAGCCCTTAATTTTATGAAAGTTATTGATGAAGAAATGGCTTTACAAGTTCTAGCACTTGATAAAGATGTATTAAAAGCTACGCTACTTGGATATGGATTGAGTAAAGAAGAAATTGATTCTGCTTGGAATAGAACTAACAAATTACAAGAAGCTATTAAACGTGGAATTAGATTTGAAAGCGAAAAGAAAATTAATCAATCGATTAATGAAAAAGAGCCTTATATAACAATTATGGCTAAAAATGATTGGGAGAAGGTTTCTTTAAATGAATTAGGAAAAGATGTAAATAATGTTTTCAATTTAGTTACTTCAGTTTTTAATATTGTAAAGAGAGAAGCTTTGGTTAATCCTAAATTAGAACCTCTAAAGAATGAAAAAGTAGCAGCATTTAACTCTAAGCTAAAACAAGGTGATTCTTTTTATCAGGAAGCTAGAGCGGCTAAACCTTTGTTTGGTACATCAACAAGATATCAAAATGTATTACATTCATTATTTGAATATCAAGAAGCCAAAGATGAAGAAGCTAAAATGCAAGCTCTTGATGAAATGGAAAAATATGTTGACATTTATAAAGCCGAAAAAAGACGTGATGGTGTGCTTGATGAACATGGCAATCTTTTAACTAATTTGAGTGGTAAAGATTTAGCAAGGGTAAATTTAGTTGATAGAGTCGATAACTTTGTTAAAACTATAAAAATTATGAAAAAAGAAAGAGATGAAGCTGTAGCAAATTATCAAAATGACATTAAAAAGGTAGACGAGATTAATGCTACATATCGTCTTGGTAAATATAAAAATTATGCTAAATGTTACAGAGATGATGAGGGTAAGATTTTAGTTGATAGAGAAATTCTTAATCGTGACGAGACTGTTAATAGAGATATGGTTTTATTAACTGAAAAAATGTTAAAAGCTAGTAATTTAGCAGATACTAGTAATGATATTCAAATCAGGGAAGCTAAGCAAACAGAATATGATAATCTAAAAACTTATAGAACAGAAACAGTTAACAATCTAAAATCTCAACTTACTGTTGAATATAATTATGGTAGAATTCCAAAAGAATATTATGATTTTAGAATGAATTTGTTAGATAATAATATCTTTGGTGAAACTGCAATAAGTGATTTTGCAGCTGCAGATCCTAATTCACCTGTATTTGCTAATACATTTGAAGCCAAACTAAAAAAAGATGTAGATGACGATTTTATCGATAATGATATTGAAAATATTGAAGACCAATTCGCTAAAGAAAACGAATTGAATAATGAAGAAAAATAAATTATCAAATAATTTTGTATAAATTTTAAATAAGTGAGAATTACAAAAAATTTTCACTTATTTTTTTGTTAGCCTTATCTGTTGCAGGTTTGTGGCATCTACTATGTTATTATAATTTTGTAAAATGAATAATTCTTAAAAATGATTTTCATTTTAATAAAGAAAGGTGGAATATTATATGCCAAACAAAACAACTGAAAGTACTGTATTTTGCTCAATTGCTAATTTTTCGCATAATATAGACAATTATAAAAATATTAATGATAAAATTGATTACGCTACAAATTATTTATTATCATTTAAAGATAGTGAAGATGCAACTTTAGCTGAGGTAATTAATATCGCGAGAATGAAAGTTTTAGATGCTATTGAACAATATAAAGTATTAGAAAAAAAGTCTGAGCAAATAAAAAAAGCTATTAATGCTTTTCCTGATGATGATTTGAAAGAGATTGATTTGAAAGAATATGGTCAAATTAAAGATAATCCTAAATTAGATTATTTTTTATCAGACCCATGCTCATATTTGAGAATTGTCTCTTCAAAAAAAATAGAAGAAATGGAAAATGAAGATTTATTATTTCAAAAAGATGTAAATAATCTAGAAAATTATAAAACATTAAATAAACGATTCGACAAACTAAATGTTAATGTTGATAAAAAAGAATTAAATCATTTACATATTAATGCAAGACTAAAAGAAAAATTCGGTGGTTTAAAACAATTAAATAAAGCTGTCAATAAAACTAAAATGACATTCTTCCAAAAGATATTTAGAAGTATTTCACCAGAAGGTGAAAATTTGTTGAATTCATATAAAGAATTTAATAACCCTAATAGTAAGTTATATGGTAACAAAGAAAATTTAGAAGAGGCAGCAAATAGTTATTTAAAACATATTTTTCCAAAATGGGAACCTGGTTATCCACTTCCTGATAATAGTAGAATCAATTCCTTAAGTGGAACTCAAAAAGATAGAGTACTTCTTTGTAATGGTATATTAGAATCTATTAGAAAAGAAAAACAAATAGAAGATATATACGATGATGCTACAAACATTAATTCTGTGATTGATCCTAGTTCAGTATTTGAAAATAAGACAGTTGTTAAACATCATATTATTGATTTAGATAAAGATCTAGATGAGTCTTTGTATAACAAAGAAGAACTTGAAGAAAATAATAATGAGATTAAGGTTAATAATGATTTGCAAATGTAGAATAAATTTTAATTTAACCTTGGTTTAGTTAAATATATTTTGGAGGCTATATTATGCCAAATGAAAAAATTGTATTAAAAGAAGAGGAAAAGAAACAAATTATAGAAAAGCATAAGGCTTTAGTTGATCAATTTAATAATTATTTACCAGATGAATTAAAAATCAAATATGACACTAATCTTGCTGATAAGCTAAATGATGAAAAAGAAGTTAAATATTATAAGACTTTAGAAAAAATCAAAACTCATTTAACAAGGCAAAGAGAAATTTTTGATGAATTAAAAGCAAAAAAGCCTATTGATCCTGATAAAAATGTGCTACCACGATCTATTTGGTATGGGTTCAAAACTGAAAATACACCTGAGGCAAAAGAATATAATAGGAAGTTATATAATGAATATTTAGAAAAGCCTGAAAAAGTATTTTATCAAAGATATAAGAAAGTTTTGGAATTTGATCCCCAAAAATTACTAGATTGTTTAGATGATAAACAAAAATTAGCAGATTTTTATTTAGAAAATCAAGCTATAATTGAAGATGCATTCGTATTTGCTGCATCTATGGGCGCTCCTGAAAATAAGTTGAACCCTGAATTAAAATCTGCATATAGTGGAATGGTTAAAATGGTTGAGACTTTATCTTATCCTGCTGGCTATACAAAAGCTAATATTCAATCTGATAGCATCGCTATGCCTGATTTGTCTGTTGAACAAATTGCTTTATTAATTAATGCAAATCCTAATTTTATGAAAGAGGAAAGCCCATTTAGAGGTGCGTTCAATCAGAAACTTGATTCTTCTGCAAAAGACAAGATTAAAGAATCATACGATACAGTAAAGAAGCATGGTTATAAGCTTGGTAAAGGATTTTATGTTAGATACCAAGCATTATCTCATGATGAAAAAGCAAATAAAGATACAGAAATTTCACTTGATGATGGAATTAATAAATTAAAAAATAATCCAGATTTATGTGTAAGAGAAAGACAACCTGAAGAAGTTAAAAATATTTTGCTAATAAATGATGCCTATGAAAAAGAATATTCCCGTGTATGGCAAAAGCATTTATCAGCAAATTACAATAAAGAACCATTTGATTTTGAAAGAATTAAAAATGCTAATAAAGGTGGTTTTTTTGAAAGGATGTTTAATACTACTTCACCTGAATATAAGAGATTTATAAAAGCTTTAGAGGATTATAATGATCCTAAATCAAAGAATTTCTTAAATAAGGATGATTTAAAAGATAAAGCTTCAGCATATTTCGATTATAAGACGAGTGATGGTGTTTCATTTTCAAAATTAAATGAAACAGAAAGAAATAGATTAGCATTAGCAGCGGCAGTAGTGAGAACTATTACTGAGATGGATAAAGAAAAAGAAAAAGTAGACGCTGAGATTTTTGGTAATTTAGAACCTAGTGAGATTGAGAAAAAACCATTATTGGATAAAGATGTTGTTGAAGATAATTTTATTGATAATAATATCGAACAAGATAATAATGTAATAAAAAAAGAAAACGAATTAAATTTATAATACTTAAAGCTCCTTTCTATTTTGACTTTTATATATCATTATAGTAAAGGAGTTTTTTTACTATTAAAATATACTAGGTATAATTTGGTATATATTAGCTTTGTATTGGAATGCTTGAATTTAATTAAATAATTAAGACTCTTTTATATTTGTTAAAATTAGCAATTTAAGATATAATACATGTACCGAAAGAAGGT
>CAMNGZ010000004.1 GCA_946538835.1 uncultured Clostridium sp.
TGAATTTTCACAACTATTTGAATATGTTTATAAACTAACTGATAATGAAATTTTAATTTATAATAATTTGAAGATAAATAATTATTCATTAAACACATTTGAAACATTGTCTAGTCTATTAGAACATGATATTTTTATCGTTTGTGATTATTGTGAAATGCCTTAATTATATTCGACAAAATATTGCAAAATATTTCAAATCACATTGAAAAATTGAAAATATATGCTATAATGTAGATGTGGATAGAAGTTAAAAAAGGAGTGGATATTATGAAGGTAGAAGTAGTAGGAAAAAACGGATTCCAACCAAGTGATGAGAACAAAGAATTTGTCACTGCAAAACTACAAAAAGTTGAAAATTATTTTAAGGAACAAAACGATTTAAGAGCTCGTGTAGTTGCTAAGGTTTATCCAACATATCAAAAGGTTGAAGTAACTATTCCAACAAAGAATATTACTCTAAGAGCTGAATCTAAAGGTCAAGATCTTTATTCAGCAGTTGATTTATCATTAGATAAATTAGAAAAGCAAATCAGAAAATATAAAACAAGAGTTAAAGAAAAGAAGAGCAAAGATGCATTAAAGGAAACATTTGCTGATGGTTATTTTGAAAAGCCAGCAGAAAAGGTTCAACCTGCAAATTTAGTTAGAACTAAACAAGTTACTCTAGTACCATTATCAGATGAAGATGCTATGGAACAACTAGAATTAACTGATCATAATTTCTTCTTATATTTAGACAATGTAACTTTAAAAGTTAAGGTTTTATATGTAAGAGATGATGGTAATTATGCCATTATTGAAACTGAATAGAAAACTATTTGACCGGTATAATCCGGTCTTTTTTTTGTGAAAATTATGTGAATGTGAACAGTTTAAGCAGTAAACATAATTGACTACTTTTTTAGTTAAGATTATAATAACTACAGTAAAAATAAAGGAGAAAGAGTATGAAATTTAGAAAATTTTTATTACCTGTAGCAGTTTGTGCTACAATGTTTTCATTAACTTCTTGTGGCGACAAGGATGTTGTTGTTACACTTCACAATGTAGGAAAGGATGAAGCTCTAACAATTAAAGCCACAGATGATAAGAAAGAAGTTGCTAAAGTAGTTAAAGCTCTACATTACACTTCATATTTAAATAAAGATAAGACAGTTGATGCTACAAAGGCTAAATTATCTTTAAATGCTGAATTGTTAGATGATTCTCATACTTCAAAGGCTAATGCAGTTGTTCAATATGCATTACCTGAATTAAAGAATGATGCAACAATGGATGATTTAGTTAAAGGTCTTAAAGTATATGCTGGTATTGATGGAGAATTTGATATGCCTGCTGAAGATTTTGAAGATAGTCCTTTTGCTGTTGTAATGGCTTTTTCAAAAGCTAATGCTCATTTATATACTGATGATAAAAAAGCATACGCAGATTTTAAGTTAACTACAAAAGCAACTGAAGGTGTTTCAGCTTCAGATGTTGAAATGAAAGGTTATTTAGAGAAATCTTTAATCACAACAACAATTTTAAAGTCTGTTCCAAAGTCTATTGGCGATGTTGCTGAAAAAGGAATTACTAATTATAATGAATATTATAAAGCATTAAAGAATTATAATTTATATACTTTTGCATCTAAGGGTATCGAGACAATTTCTAAAGAAGAATCTTCAACAACAGCATATCTTGATTTAGACACTTATTTAAGTCAAACTAATGGTCAAACTGTTGAAGGATTAGTTGAAAAAATAGGATTAAAGATTATAGATGCTAAGAATGGCGATATTACATTTGGAATTAAGAAAGATTTACCAGGTGGTAAAGAAGAAATAGTAGAAGCTAGTCTTACTTTAAATGTAGAAACTTGCTTACCTAAAAATTTTGGCTTTTCATTGTATTTTGAATCTAACCCAACAAAATCTGGTGTTGTTCACACTAGTTCTATAAAGATTAATGCTGGTCTTGAATTTGGTCAAGATGTTCCATCATTAAGCGACACTAAAGATTATATTATTAATTTTGGTGATTTCCTTGGTTCATTTGATCCAGAATCAGAGTCAGATTTAGATTACTAATAAATTCAAGCTCAATTTATGCAATTGAGCTTTTTTTAAATGTGTAAGAAATATGAAAGTCAATTTTAAAAAATATATTTTTTTAGTATACTATTTATAGGTAAAAAAGGAGAAAAAGTATGAAAATTAGACGTTTATTATTAACTGGTGCAACATTTGCAACATTATTTAGCTTAACTTCTTGTGGTGACAGGAATGTTGTTGTTACATTTCACAATGGTGAAAACGATGAAGCTCTAACAATTAAAGCTACTAATGATTCAAAGGAAGTAGCAAATGTTATTAAGGCTATGCATTACACTGCATATTTAAACAAGGAAAAAACTATCGACCTTACAAAGGCAAAGATTTCACTTAATACTTCAGTTTTAGCTAAAGAAAAAGAAGATTATTATGCAAAAGCTAATGTGGTTTTACAATATGACTTACCAAAGGCTGATTCTGTAACAACTATTCAAGATTTAGCAAACGGAATTAAGCTTTATGCTTCAGTTGATGCAGAAGCTAAATTACCTAATGATGTTAATTTTATAAAAGGATTACCTTTAACTCAAGGTAAACTTAATGCTAGTTTATATTCTGATGACACTAAACTTTATGTTGGCGCAAAGGGTAATGCAACATTAAGAGGTATTACTACTAATACTGATGTTAAAGGATTCTTAAACAAGAATCAAATAATTAATACTATTTTATCTAGTGATACAGTTGGTTCAACAATTCAATTAAATATGGCAAATTATTCTAATGTTTATAATGAATTAAGAACTTATAATTTCTACAAAATTATTTGTGAACAAACTCAAGTTGAAGAACAATCTTCAACTGGTATTAACTATGTGGATCTTGATCAATTCATTCATACAATTACTGAAGAAGATGAAGTTGACTTAGAGGAAATAGTTAAGCAATTAGGCGTAGAAATTTCTGATGCAAAAAATGGCAAGATTACTTTTACAGCTGATTTTGAAAAAATTGCGCAATTATCAGGTGTAAAGATTGATAACGCTAGTGGTAAAATAGCTGCTACAGTTGATGTTGACACTGTTGCAGTATCAAATGTACATTTTGAAGTAAATTATAAAGCTGACACTACAAATACAACTAATCTACTTAAAGAATGTTCATTAAATTTTGACATGTCTTTTGAATATGGCGTTGACGTTCCTGAAATAAGCAATAAAGAAGAGTATACACTTGATCTTGTTACTTATATTAATGGACTTTTAAAGTAGTAAAAATTATAACTAAGAATCGGAGTTTCCGGTTCTTTTTTATTGTAAAAAAACAATTAATTTTAACATTTATAATATTCGTTTCATTTTTGGCTTGATGCATAGAAGTTTTCTTGAAATAAGGGCCTTTTTATAGTAAAATATCATTAGTATTTGTTTAAAGTACATATAGTATTGGAGTTATAAATTATGTTTAAGAAATTATTTGATACAGGATATAAAGAGTTAAAAAGAGATCAAAAAATTGCTGATAAAGTAATGGCATTTGAAGAAGAAATATCAAAGCTTTCTGATGATGAATTGAAGGCCAAAACACCTTATTTTAAAGAATTATTAAAGAATGGTAAAACATTAGATGATATTTTGCCAGAAGCATATGCTGTTTTACGTGAAGCATCATGGCGTCTATTACATATGAAACCATTCTATGTTCAAGTATGCGGCGGTATTGCCATACATGGTGGTAACATTGCAGAGATGCGTACTGGTGAAGGTAAATCTTTAACTGCTGCTTTGCCTGCATATTTAAATGCTTTAACTGGTAAAGGTGTTCATATTGTTACTGTAAATGAATATCTAGCTGGTCGTGAAGCACAAGGCGATGTTGGTAATTTAATGCGTTATCTTGGCTTGACTGTAGGTTTAAACGTTCGTGAATTAACTCAAGCACAAAAGAGAGAAGCATATAATTGTGATGTTATGTATTCTACTAATAGTGAATTAGGATTTGACTATTTGAGAGACAATATGGCTACTAGTGAGGCTAATCTTGTTAACCTTCGTGGCTTAAATTATGCAATCATCGACGAAGTCGACTCTATTTTAATTGACGAAGCACGTACACCACTTATTATTTCTGGTCGTGCTAAGAATACTAAAGCTAGTTATCAAGAAGCTGATCGTTTCGTAAAATCTTTAACAGAAGAAGATTATGAAATAGATGTTGAGTCTAAGACAGTTCAATTACTTGAATCTGGTGTAGTTAAAGCTGAAAAGATGTTTAATTTAAATAATTTATATGAGCCTGAAAATGTATCATTAGTTCATAGAATTAATAATGCATTAAAAGCTAATTTAATTTTCACAAATGGTGTTGAATATGTTGTTTCTGAAGGCGAAGTTCTTATCGTAGACTCATTTACAGGTCGTATCTTAAAAGGTAGACAATATAGTGAAGGTTTACATCAAGCCATCGAAGCTAAAGAAGGCGTTGAAATTAAACAAGAAACAGTTACTGTTGCGACTATTACTTATCAAAACTTCTTCAGAATGTATAAGAAATTATCAGGTATGACTGGTACTGCTAAGACTGAAGAAGAAGAATTTAGAGATATTTACAACATGTATGTTGTAGAAATTCCTACTAATAAACCAGTAATTCGTATTGATGACACTGATTTATTATTTGGTTCTCAAGAAGCTAAATATCACGCTTTAATTGAAGAAGTTAAAAAGAGACATGCAACTGGTCAACCAATCTTAATTGGTACTGTTGCTGTTGAAACAAGTGAATTATTAAGTCAAAAGTTAACTAAAGAAGGTATTCCTCACGAAGTATTAAATGCTAAAAATAATGAACGTGAAGCTGAAATTGTTGCAAAAGCAGGTCAAATGAATGCTGTAACAATTGCTACAAATATGGCTGGTCGTGGTACTGACATTAAACTTGGTGAAGGTGTAAAAGAAGTTGGCGGTCTTTGCGTATTTGGTACTGAGCGTCATGAATCACGTCGTATTGACAATCAGTTAAGAGGTCGTTCTGGTAGACAAGGTGATCCTGGTTATACTAGATTCTATACTTCAAGTGAAGACCAATTAATGATTCGTTTTGGTGGAGATACATTTAAAAAGAGACTTGATTATGCTATTCGTTTAACAAATGGTGGAGATGAATCAATCCCTCTAGAAAGCAAGATGTTCACTCGTTTAGTTACTAATGCTCAACAAAGAATTGAAGGAGCTAACTATGATTCGCGTAAGAATGTCTTAAAATATGACGATGTTATTCGTTTCCAACGTGAATCATTCTATTCACAAAGAATGCATATCATTCGTGATAAATCAATTGAAAACATAGCTCGTTCTATGATGAAGAAAGCTGTTGAATCTATTTGCTATTCTCATATGGAGGAAGTTGGTAGAAATAAATATGATATCGATGATGAAGCTATCACAAAAGAATTCAATTTAGTATACTTTGGTCAAGGAAATGCTGACTATGGTGTAATAAAAACTTATGATGAAAATCAAATCATTGATTATTTAACTGCAACAGCTAATAAATTATTAGATCAAAAGAAGAACATGTATGATGAAGAATTATTCCAAGAATTCTTAAAAGTAATCGTACTTCGTGTTCTTGATGATCATTGGACTGACCACATTGACAAGATGGATGAGTTAAGACAAGCTGTATCATTACAAGGTTATGGTCAAGCGAACCCTCTTCAAATTTATCAAAAGAGAGGTCTTGAATTATATAATAAGATGCTAGATGCAATCAACAGAGATGCATTAAAGTTCTTAATTCGTGCACAAATTCGTACAAATAGCGAGGCTGAAGATAGATTGAAAGGTACTATGACTAATGATAGTCATACTGATTCATTTAGACCTGATCCTGTCCGTAATGAATTTAAGAATATCGGTCCAAATGACCTTTGCCCATGTGGATCTGGTAAAAAATTTAAGTACTGTCATGGTAGAAGATAATTAAAAAAGCTCGTAAGAGCTTTTTTCCTTGAAAGGAGAAACTGTATGGAAAAATATGAAATCAATAAATATTTAACTGAATTTGAGTCTAAAATTACCATTCTTGCGAAAACACTAAATGTTACTAAGCTTGAAAATGAAATTGATGACTTAAATCTTAAGATTCAAAGTCCTGACTTTTGGAATGATGCTAAAGAGGCTCAAGATGTTATCAATACAGTTAATCGTTTAAAGGAAAAATTCAATGCTTACGAAGATTTGAAATTATCCTTAGATAGCTTAAATGAGTTAGTTTCATTTGGCGATGATGCTGAAACACTTGAAGAAGTATCAAGAGAAATTTTAATTCTTGAGAAGAAATTAAAAGAATTTGAGACTACTATTTTATTGAATGGTAAATATGATGACTATGATATCTATATGGATATTCACCCCGGACAAGGCGGTACTGAAGCTATGGACTGGGTTGAGATGCTATTTAGAATGTATCAAGGCTATTGTAAAGCTCATAATTTTAAAATTAAAATTTTAAATCTTGAACCAGGTGAAGCAGGTATCAAATCACTTTCTTTAGAGATTAAAGGAAAAAACTGTTATGGTTTGTTAAAGAGTGAACGTGGTGTTCATAGACTTGTTCGTATTTCACCATTTGATAGCGCTAAGCGTCGTCACACTTCATTTGCAAGTGTAGATATTGCGCCTATCATCAAAAATGATTTTGACATTGAAATTAAAGATGAAGATTTAAGAATTGATACTTATATGTCATCAGGTCATGGTGGACAAGGTGTTAATACAACTTATTCTGCAGTTCGTGTAACATATTTACCTTTAAATATTGTTGTAACATGTCAAAATGAACGTAGCCAATTAAGAAATAAGGATGAAGCTATTAAAGTTTTAAAGTCAAAACTATTAGAAGTAGAAGCTTTAAAAGCTGAAGAAAATCTAAAAGAAATTAAAGGCGAAACTTTATTAAATGGTTTCGGTTCTCAAATTAGAAGTTATGTATTTACACCATATACAATGTGTAAGGATCATCGCACTAATTATGAAACAAGTGATGTATTTGGAGTAATGGATGGTGAAATCGAAGGATTTATCAATAGTTATTTGAATATGAAAGCTGGTGAAAGAAATGACTAATCTATTAAAGAAAATAAATATAAAAAATGTTATTTGGATTGTAATTGGCGTCTTTTTAATGGCTTTTTCTTATTATTTTTTCTTTGCGCCATCTGACCTTTGTTATGGTGGTGTGTCTGGTATTGCGATTATTCTAAGACAAACTCCTCTTGGAAATTATTCTTGGTATAAAGACTGGATGTTTTTCTATACTGCTCAAGCTATTTTGGCTGTATGTGCAATATTATTTGTCGGCAAATCTTTCTTTTGGCATACTATTTTAGCTTGTATTTTGGACCCGACTTTTAATTTAATTTTCTCTAAAGTTGGATTGGATTCACAATATTTTTTGCAAATAATTCCGCAATCTAATTGGTATGTAGTTACTATGCTTGTTGGTGGAGCTATGAGTGCTATTGGTATAGGTTTATGTTTAAGAGTAAATGCTTCTACCGGTGGTATGGATATTATTCAAAAGATTTTGCAACAAAAATTCCATATTCCTTATTCTAAGTCAATGTATTTAACTGACTGGTTCATTGTGTTAATTTCAGGTTTCTTTATTCCAAATATTTGTCAAAAAGCTGCAGGCTTAGAAAATATCCATGTTTATAATATTGAAATGGTTCTATATGGTATGATTACAGTATTTATTACTGGATATATTTGTGATTATTTAGCTTTAAATGCTCGTAAGAGAAGAACAGCATTCATCATCTGCGATGATCCAACTATTATAAAGGATTATATTTTTACTGAATTTGATCGTGGCTTGACAATTGTTGATGCTATTGGTGGATATACAAATAATCCTAAGAAGATGATTGTATGTACAATTGAAAAAGCTCAATGCTATATTTTACGTGATAAGATTAAAGAACTTGATCCAAAAGCTTTTACATTCTTTGCAGAAACAAAGGAAATAGTTGGTGAATATGATAATTAATAAAATTGAAAAAGAAAAGAAAGGTAAATTATATAAATTAATTTTTTCAAATAATACTGAATTAGTATGTAACGAAGAATTAATTGTAAATAATTTGCTAAGGAATGGTAAAGAAATAGATTTAGATTTTTATCATAAATTATTTAGTGAAGCTAATATCTATATTTTTTATGATAAAGCTCTAAGTTATTTATCTCGTGGTTTAAAAAGTGAATATAAGATATATACTTATTTGATTGATAAAGAAGCTACTAAAGAAGAAGCTTTAAGTGTTATTAATATTTTAAAAGATAAAAAATTATTAGATGATTATAAATATTTTGATTTTTTAGCTAATTATTATTTAAGAAATTTATATGGCCCTTTTTATATTGAACAAAAGGGTAAACTTGAACATATAGATTCTAAAATTATTCAAGAAGTATTAAATAATATTGATTTTTGTGAATTAGAAAATAATATAGAAATTTTGTCAAATAAATATATTAGAATGCAAAGAGAAAAAGATATTAATAAACTTAAATTGAAATTAAAAAAGTATTTATATTCACGCGGCTTTTCGGTCGAGATGATTAATAAAAAAGTGGGTGAGCTATAATGAAAAAGGATAGATTTACTGAGATTTCTAATGAAACAAATGAGCTTATTGCTAAAAATAAGAAAGTTTTAGATTTATATACAAATATTAGATTTATAATGATATTAGCTTTAGTTGTGTTTGTTATTTTAGCTATCCAAAAAGAAAAAATAAGACTTGTATCTATAATTGTATCAATTGTTTTATTTATTGTAGCATTTACATTGTCTATAATTATGAATAAATATAAAAAGATTGATAATGATTTAAATTATAAGAAAAGTGTTATAAGAGATTATTTATCTCGCTTTACTAATGATGTAAAATCTAAAGATACTGGTCTTGAATTTGCTAAGAATGAATATTTTGAAACTGATCTTGATATATTGGGTAATAAGTCTGTTTTTAACTATATCAATTTTAGTAAAACTCCATTTGGTAAGAAGGAAACTGCTTACTTATTATCTGGTTCTTTAGAATTGAAAGATAAACTTAAAGAACGTCAAGAAGCTAGTCAAGAATTAGCTAATAATTTAAGTCAAACTCTAGATACTGTAAGTTATTCTTATCAATATCAGAATTTAAATCCTAATAATAAAGTTAGTGATCTTGAAAATTCTTTAAAGAGTTTTGACAATAAATATTCTGTATCAATTATTCAAATATTATTTGGAGTTTTATATTTGGCTTTCTTTATCACCTTAATCGTATTAAGTGTGTTAAAGATTGTTCCACCATATTCAATTTTTATATTAATGGGTGCTGGATTCTTTTTATCTAATATGATATATCCTTCTTCAAGAGTACTTGCAAATGATTTAGCAAATGCGCGAAATATTGTCAAAGGCTACAGTGATTTAATATTAGATATTTCAAAGAAAAATTATGAGTCTGATATTTTGAAAGATCTTCAAAAACCTATTAAATTAATTAATAATAAAGCTTTAAAGAGTTTTAACATTATTTCAGGTTTCGCAGAGAGTAGAAATAATATTTTATATCAAGTTTTATTTGATGGTTCTATTATGGTAGACTTATATGTATTATTATTTTATTCTCGTTGGCAAAAGAAATATGCAAATTATTTAAGAGAAGCTTTTTTGTCAATTGGTAAGATTGAATCTCTAATCTCTATTTCTACAATAAGTCTTGTAAAAGAAGAGTCTTGTTTACCTGTAGTATCTAATAAATTTGAATTTAAAAATATTCGTCATCCACTTATTTGTGAATCTAAATGTATTCCGAATAGTTTTGAATTTAGTAAACGTAATATTATCACAGGTTCAAATATGAGTGGTAAAACTACATTTATGCGTTCAATTGGTACAAATTATATATTATTCTTATCTGGATCAAATGTTTGCGCAAATAGTTTTGAAGCGCCAATTTTAAAACTTTTTACTTCTATGAAAGTGGTAGATGATGTAAATAATAACATTTCAACTTTCTATGGTGAAATTCTTCGTGTTAAGAATATTGTAGAATATATTAAAGACAACAAACCAATGTTAGTTCTTGTCGATGAAATTTTTAAAGGGACTAATACTCATGATAGAATTATTGGTGCTAAGAGCTTCATTGAAAAGCTTAATAGAGATAATATTTATTCTATCATAACTACTCATGACCCAGAGTTATGTAAAGTAGAGGATGTTAAGAATTATCATTTTGAAGAACATTATGAAGATGATAAGATTTTATTTGATTATTTGATTCATGATGGCATTGCAAATACACGTAATGCTATTTATTTGTTAAAATTGGCTGGTATTGTTGATAAAGAAAAATAGGAATTCGTTGAAATTCCTATTTTTTTTTTAGATATTTAGATTTAAGATTTTGTTAATAAATTTACATGCACCGTCATGAGAATTATCAAATTCACTAATATATTTAGCGGCTTCTTTAGCTTCTTTTTCGCCATTAATCATAGCACATGTCTCCCCTTTTAATTTAAGCAATGATGCATCTTTAATAGAATCACCTATCGCAATTAAATCGGATTCTTTGAATTGATATTTTAACATAATTTCTAGAACTGCATACATTTTGTTGACATTTTTTATGTTTAAATAGAAGAGCTCATATTTCAAATCTTTGCCAAGACTTGTTAATTGAAAATAGTCTTTATATGATTCTATATTTTTCTTAAAGTCTTCACTTTTATCTACATGGACAACCATAAAAATCATATTTGGTGATTGTAAGTCAAGATTTAGAAAATTGTTTTCATAAATTGTGGTTTCTTTAGTGATACCATAAAGTGGTTGCAAGATAGAAAGTCTGTTATGAATATATAAATTGTTTCTAAAATGATAGAATGCACTATATATCTTATCTTCATTATCTTTAAACACTTTTTTTAAGGTTGTTATGTCAATTGACATAACTTCGTCTTCAATATTCTTATCGTAGAAGTGAAGTTCACCGCCTGCTTGACAAATAATTGGACCATGTAGATTTAATTCTTCATGAATTTTACTCATTTCACTATAATTATCTTGACTAGCCAGTACAACCATATGTCCGAGTTCTTCATATTTTTTCAAGCATTTTTGGGAATATTCTGATACTTTACCTACATCATTTAATAATGTATTATCTAAATCTAGAACAATTAATTTTTTTTCCATATTAGCCTCCCTTTCTTTAATTTAATTCTATTATACAAAAAAGAAAAATAATTAAAATACTAAAATATTAAATTGTAGCTTGTTGAGTCGAATTTTAACTAAAATCGCCTTTAATGAAGATGATTTTTATAGTATAATAATATGTATAAGAAGGGGGATTAATATGGTCCTTGCATTTAAATTTGATATGGCTTCATTGATCAGTTTAATCCTTGGTATTTTCTTAGGATTGGTCATTGCAATTTTAATATATTTGTTACTAGTCCTAACTAGTATGAATAAGAACAAAAAAATATTTAAACCTCAGGTTAAAGATGTTGACTCTAACGAGGTTGTTGAGCTTATTAATAACGCTAAAGATGAATTTAAAGATAACAAGCTTCGTGGCGAACAATCTTACGTTACTTATGCAATTGATATTTCAAAAAAATTAATTTATCAGATTGCTAAAAAATTTTATCCTAATAGTCGCCATCCTTTACTTGAAATCTCGATTGATGAAGCTTTAATGTTGATTTCATATATTTCAAAAAGACTTGATGAAGTCTTAGCTCACAATGGATTAAAGTTCTTAAAGAGATTTAAGATTTCTTTTATTGTTTCATTGTACGACATTAAAGAAAATTTTATGGAAAATGACATTGTTAAAGCCACAAGAAAATATAAAATTTCTAATGCATTTAATGCCGCTAAAAATGTTTTAAATATTATAAATCCTGTTTATTGGATTCGTAAAGTTGTTATGAATAAAGCTATAAATATTATTTTAAAGAAACTTTGTGTTGTAATGATTTCTGTTAGTGGTGAAGAAACTTATAAGATTTATTCTAAATCAATTTACTCAAAAGAAAGTGAAATTGATTCTGGCGTTGCTGAGTTAGTAGATGATTTGTCAAAGACTGTTAAAGAGGAAGAAGATTTTAATAAAGTTGATTCTCAGTTAGATATTGCAGATGAAGAAAATAAAGGCCTTATGTTAATTGAAAATAGTAATGAGCCTGTCAAAAAAAAGAAAAAAGGTTTTTGGCCTTTTCGTAAAAAGGAGTAATTAGCATGCTTTGGTTTAAGAAAAAGAAAAAAATTGTTGAAGTTAAAAATGAGAGATTTGTAATTCCTCAAATCCAAAGTCCATATCAAGGTATTAAGAAAACTAGAGATGGTTTTGTTCCATCAACATTTTCAAGTGCTATTTTTGGTACTGGATTAAATGATAAAGCGAAGATTCATGATTCTAGCAAGGAACTAGGGGATACTCGTAGAAAATATGATTCATTTAGAGATCCTAAAGATAGAAAAGTATCTGATGATGAATTGATTCAAAAATATGGTACTAAGTATCCAGAATTCCATCAAATTGATATTGAACAAGCAAAGCGTATTTATGGTGAAGATTTTGAATTCCATAAAAAGGAAGATAGTGCTCCTGTCGTTGATACAAATAAGAAAGCTTTCAGCTTTATTGAATCAAAAGATGATAATAAAGCAGCTGATATTAAGGAAGAAGTTCCTCCTGTTAAAAATTTTGATTTCTCTTTTGAAAAAGAAGAACCTAAGGAAGATGATAATCCTTTCCAAAGATTTACTAATCTTAAGGTTGGAGAAGATGTTTACAAAAGTAGTCTTGAATCAAAATTTAATAATAATGGTGAATACAAGACTAAAAATAGTGCAATTGTAAGAAAAAGTGATAATCAAAGTCAAACTATTTTTGATGACCCTAAATTCAATCATCCAATTGAAAAAGATATAAATATGTATCCTAGTCATCATAAAGAAATTGAAGAAGACAATAAAATTAATACTTATCAAGAAGTAGCCCCAGCTCCTGTTGCTAATAACAATTATCAAGAAGATTCATTTGAAGAATCAGAGCCTGAAGTTTCATACATTGAACCTACAACTTTAGAAATGCCTTCTTTAATTAATCCATATAAGGATTATCAATTACCACCATTATCATTATTAAGTCATCATGAAGATGAAAATGAAGAATTGCCAGCTTGGATTGAAGAGAAGAAACAAATTATTAATGATACATTAAATTCATTCGCCATCTCTGGTGAAGTTGCTAAATATGTATTGGGACCTACCTTCACTCGTTATGAAATTTTACTTGAAACAGGTGTTAATGTTCGTAAGATTTTATCAATTGAAGACAACTTACAAATGAATTTAGGTGTTAAGTCTATTCGTATTCAAGCTCCTATTCCAGGTAAACGTACTGTTGGTATTGAAGTTCCAAATGAAAAGAGAAAAACTGTATTCTATGGTGATACATTATCAGAGAGTTTCATCAATGATAATAAGCCTTTAAATGTTGTGGTTGGTAAAGATATTGATGGTAATATCATTGAGACTAATATTGCAAAATGGCCACATGGTTTAATTGCCGGTGGTACTGGTAGTGGTAAATCAGTTTGTATCAACACTATCATTACTTCTTTACTTTTAAAGAATAAGCCAAATCAGGTTCGTTTCATTATGATTGACCCTAAACAAGTAGAATTGTCAGTTTATAATGATTTACCTCACATGATTACCCCTGTTATCAGTGATCCTAAAATGGCTAGTACTGCATTAAAGTGGGCAGTTAACGAAATGGAAAGAAGATTTACTCAATTTTCATCTGTTCGTGCTCGTGATATTTCTTCTTATAATGAAAAAACTGAAGAAGACCCTACATTACAGAAGATGTGCTACATTGTCATTGTTATCGACGAATTGGCTGACCTAATGATGACTTGTGGTCAAGATGTTGAAGATTCAATTCAACGTATTACTCAAAAGGCTCGTGCTGCAGGTATTCATTTGATTGTTGCCACTCAACGTCCTACTGTTGACGTAGTTAAAGGAACAATAAAGGCTAATATTCAAGCTCGTTTAGCATTCCGTGTAAATTCTCAAGTTGATTCTACAACAATTCTAGATGAAGTTGGTGCTGAAAACCTACTTGGTTATGGTGATATGTTGTTAAAAGAAGTAGATTTTGCAAAACGTGTTCAAGGTTCTTATATTCCGGATAGTGATATTGATGCAGTTGTTGACTTCATTTGCAATGAAGCGCAACCTGATTATCAATTAACTCATAAAGATTTGGAAGAATCTAATGAAACTGCTTCATTTGGTGGATTAACTACTAATGAAGAATCTCCTGATTTGATATATCAAATCGCAGTTTGGTGTGTTGAAAATCAATCTTGTTCTATTAACTCTTTAACTCAAGCATTTAGTCTTGGATTCAATAGAGCTCAAAGAATTGTTCAAACATTAGAGACTATGGGTATTATTAGTGAACGTAAAGGTACTAAACGTGATATCTTGATGGATTTAAATCAAATCAATGATTTATTCGAAAAAGGAGAATAAATTATGCCAAAAGAATTAGATAAGCAAAAGATGTTTAAAAAGATTTTAATTAAAAGTCTTATATCGTTGATAATTATTACAACATTAGTCATTGTTGGTTCAATATATAAAGAAAAGATTTCTAAATTATCTATTATAAATCCTATTGCTTATGTGACTACTGGAATTTTAATAATTATTCTTTATTTATCTGCTTTTGTTTTTTCAATATATTTTTTGAAAACAAATGATCCAATCTTTTCTGATAAAACAGTTTATACGATTTATTCAACTCATGATTTATTAAGTTTCTTATTTAATGTCTTATATGGATTATTCTTTATATTGGTATTCTTTATAACTCCTACAACTGTAAGTGGTAGTAGTATGAATAACACTTTATATAATGGAGATAGATTGCTAATTTGGCATCTTAATTATAAAGTTGAAAGAGGAGATATTGTCATCGTTGATATTAATAAAAATTATGATGATACTGAAAACGAAGAAGAATTCTATATAAAAAGAGTTGTGGCAGTTGAAAATGATACTGTTAGATATGAAGCTGTGACTACAACTAGAGGTATTATTTATGTAAATGATATTAAAGTTGAAGAAAATGTTCCTTATCAAAGATTTAAAACTTCAATGTCTATTCATTCAACTGGTGAATCAGATTTGACTAGTACATATGAAGGAAAAATTAGAAGTGGTTACTCTTTAGTTCTTGGAGATAATAGAAATCATTCAAGAGATAGTCGCTATATTGGATTGATTCATAATGAAGATATTTTAGGTAAAGCTGTATTTAGATATTATTCAAAAGCTGCAGGTTTTGGGAAGATAGAGACTTCAATTTTGTAAAAAAATTCTTTTTAAATTAGTAATTTTATGTTATACTAAAAAAGTTTTAGGAGTGATATTATGGCACAATTCCAATGGTATCCTGGACATATGGCGAAAGCTCAAAGAGAGTTAACAGAGGTTTTACCTTTAGTTGATATTGTAATTGAGTTGAGAGATGCAAGAATCCCTTATTCAAGCCAAAATCCAGTAATTGATAATTTAATAAAAGATAAGTATAGATTGATTCTTTTAAATAAAGCTGATTTAGCAGATAAGAAAATTACTCAAGCATGGATTAAAAAACTAACAGCTGCTAACACATACGCTCTTGATATAGACTGTCAAACAGGTCTTAATATCAATAAGGTTATTCCAACAATAAAAACAATTTTAAAAGATAAGTTGGATAAGTTAAGAGAAAAAGGTCTTGTAAACAAGACTTTAAGAGCTACTATTGTAGGTATTCCTAATGTTGGTAAATCTACATTCATTAACAAGATGACTGGTAAAAAAGTTTCTATTACTGGTGATAAGCCAGGTGTTACTAAACATTTATCATGGTTTAAAGCAAGTGATGACTTACAAATACTTGATACTCCAGGTATTTTATGGCCAAAGTTTGAAAGCGAAGAAGTTGGTATTAAACTTGCAATTTGCCAAGGTATTAAAGATGAAATCGTTGATAAATATAAAATGGCAGTTTATGGTCTAGTATATTTAGCACAAAAATATCCTTCTCGTTTAAAGGAACGTTATAATCTTGATGATTTAGATACAAGTGATGAAGGTCTACATTTAATTGAAGAAATTGCAAGAAAACGTGGTTTTATTCAAAAGGGTGCTCGCATTGATTATGAGAGAACTATTACTTATGTATTAAATGATATTAGATCAAATAAGTTAGGAGCGATTAGCTTTGAAGAATCAGAATAATTTATATGAATATGAAGAAGCATTAGAAGATAGAGGCTACAAATATGTAGCTGGTGTTGACGAAGTAGGACGTGGTCCTTTAGCAGGACCTGTTGTTGTTGCGGCAGTAATTCTTCCTATGGGACTTAGAATTAAAGGTATCAATGACTCAAAAAAATTAAGTGAAAAGAAACGTGAAGAGCTTTATAAACAAATTATGAAAGAAGCTTTAGCTGTATCTGTGGCTTATGTATATGAAGATGAGATTGATAAAATTAATATCTATGAAGCGACTAAAAAAGGTATGCTTGAAGCAGTTGATAAATTACAAATTAAGCCAGAGCATGTTTTAATTGACGCAATGCCACTTCCAGAACTTAAGATTGAACATACTTCAATCATACATGGTGATGCGTTAAGTGCTTCTATTGGTGCTGCAAGCATCATTGCTAAAGTGACAAGAGATCATTTTATGGAAAAGATGGATCACAAATATCCAAATTATGGTTTTAAGAAACATAAAGGATATTGTACAAAAGAACATTTGGAAGCTCTTGAAAAATATGGTCCTTGTGAAATTCATAGAAAATCATTCGCGCCAGTAGCTAAATTTTATCAAAAGCAATTGTCTTTTGATTTGTTCTCAGAAGAAAACTAAATTTATCTATATTATATATAATATAGGCTATTTTGGCCTATATTTTTTATTTGACAATAATATTTGTTTGTTTTATTATTTAAATAGAAAAATTTGGAGGTAGTTTACATGGAGAATATTATTATAGTTGAGTCACCTTCTAAATCACACACAATATCATCTTATCTTGGATCTGATTATAAAGTTGTTGCATCTGTTGGTCACATTAGAGATTTAGCAACTAGTGGTAAAGAGGGACTTGGAATTGATATTGAAAACAATTTTAAACCTACCTATGTTACTATAAAAGGAAAAGAAAAATTGGTTGCTGAATTAAAGAAATTATGTAAGGGAAAGAAAGTATTTCTTGCAACCGACCCTGACCGTGAAGGTGAGGCTATTAGTTATCATTTGAAGGAAGTATTAAAGTTAAAGGATGATGATTATTCACGTATTGAATTTCACGAAATTACTAAAGAATCTGTCCTTGATAGCTTTAATCATCAAAGAAAAGTTGATATGAATCTAGTAAATAGTCAAGAAACTCGACGCATGATTGATAGAATTATTGGTTTTAGACTATCTAAGTTATTACAATCTCGTATTAAATCAAAATCAGCTGGTCGTGTTCAAAGTGTTGCGTTAAAGCTTATTGTTGATTTAGAAAAAGAAATTCTGGCATTTGTTTCAACGCCATATTACGAGTTATTAGCTAAAAAAGATAACTTAGAATTAGATTTTGTTTCTTATAAGGATAATAAAGAAACTATCGTTGATAAGAAATTAGCAGAAGAAATTTTAAAAAGCTTAAGTAATGACTTTGTTGTTACTGATGTAACGAACAAGGAAGTTGAACGTTTATCTCGTCCTGCATATACTACAAGTACTATGCAACAAGATGCATCTAACAAATTAGATTTTTCATCTCAAAAGACTATGAGTGTAGCTCAAAGCTTATATGAAGGTAAAAATATTGGTACAACTACTACTGGTTTAATTACTTATATGCGTACTGATTCTACTCGTTTAGCAGATGAATTTGTTAAAGATGCAAAAAGTTATATTGTTTCTAAATATGGTAAAGAATATGTTGGTTTCATGCATACAAAGAGCCAAAAATTAGCTCAAGATGCTCATGAAGCTATACGTGTCACAGATATTAATCGTACACCTGAATCAATTAAGAAATATTTAACTCCTGATGAGTTTAAATTATATCAATTAATTTATACAAGAACTATTTGTTCATTAATGTCTAAAGCTATTGATAATAGACTTACTGTATTATTTAAGAATAATGATACTTTATGGCGTGTGACTTATACTACAAATATATTTGACGGTTTCACAAAGGCTGATGTTTTCTATAAAAAAGAAGAAAAGGCACCGCTTCCTAATTTAGCAGTTGGTGATATTTTAAATGGCTTTGATGTATCTATTAAAGAACTTTTCACAAAACCTAAATCTAGATACACTGAAGCAACATTAATTAAGGATATGGAAGATTTAGGTATTGGTAGACCTAGTACTTATGCTCAAACTTTGACTACTTTAAAAGAAAGAGATTATATTAGAGTTGAACAAAAAAAGCTTATTCCTACTGAGCAAGGTATATTGACAACTGAAGCTCTTGACAAATATTTTCCATCGATTATTAATGTTAAGTATACTGCTAATATGGAAAATAATCTTGATTTAATAGCTAAAGGTGAAGTAGAAGAATTAACTGAATTAAACGAATTCTATAATTCATTTAATCCTGTATTTTTAAACGCTAAAGAGACAATGGAAAAAGTTCAACCTAAATTATTAGATGAATTATGTCCTGTATGCGGTTCACCTCTTTGTGAAAGAATATCTAGATATAAAAAAGTATTTATTGGTTGTTCAAACTACCCAACATGTACTTATATAAAACCTGATGAGAATAAAACACCTAGCGAAGATACAGGAATAGTTTGTCCTAAATGTAATAAAGGAACATTTATTAAACGTATTGCTACACGTGGTAAATCAAAAGGAGAAGCATTCTATGCTTGCTCATGTTATCCTAAGTGTAAGAATATTGTTAATGATGAACCAACAAATGAGAAATGCCCAAAATGTGGTGCCATAATGCTTAGGGGAAAAGATGGTAATTTATATTGTTCTCAAGATTGTGATTCTCCAAAGACATATGATTTGAGTGATATGTTAAAAGAGTTTAGAACTCAAGAATATAAGAAAAATCATTGTAAACCTTATATGGTATTCACAAATGAAGAACTTGAAAAAATAGCTTCATTACGTCCAATATCTAAAGAAGATTTTATTAAAGACAACATTTTTAAGTATAATGCTGAAGACAAAATTGAAAAATATGGTGATGGTATTATAGCTGTTGTTAATGAATATTTATCTAAGTAAAAAACATGGAAACATGTTTTTTTCTTTATTTGAAAAAAGCAATAATATATGCTAAAATAATATGAATAATTTTGGAGGTATATTTAGATGGGTTTCTTTTCACTTTTTAAGAAAAAAGATAAGTCTAAAGCTGAAAAATATAAATTAGGTCTTTTCAAGACACGTGAGGGAGCTTTTAACTCTTTAAAAGAAGTTTTAGATGGTAAAGATAAGATAGACGATGATTTGTTTGATTCTCTTGAAGAAATTTTTATTCAAGCAGACATTGGTGTTGAAACAGTAGTTAATTTTATTGACGCACTTCGTGATGAATGTGATGCTAAAAAAATTACTGATCCTAAGCTATTAAGTGAAATTATTATTGATAAGATGTTTGAAATTTATCTTAAGGGCGAAGTAGTAAATGCTAACTTAAACGTTGAAAAAGGTAGATTGAATGTTGTTTTATTCGTAGGAGTTAATGGTGTAGGTAAAACTACTAGTATTGCCAAAATTGCTAATATGTATAAAAAACTTGGTTATAAAGTTTTACTTGCTGCTGGTGATACATTTAGAGCTGGTGCTATTGAACAATTAGAAGAATGGGCTAAAAGAGTAGGCGTTGATATTGTTTCTAAGAAGGCTGGAAGCGATCCTTCAAGCGTCATGTATGATGCAATTGATAAAGCTAAAAAAGAAGGCTATGATTTAGTTTTATGCGATACAGCTGGTAGACTACAAAATAAAGTTAACCTTATGAATGAATTGCAAAAGGTTAACAAGGTTATTGGGGAAATTGCGCCTGGTAATCCATGTGAGACACTTCTTACAATTGATGCTACAACTGGTCAAAATGGTATGATTCAAGCCAAAGCTTTTTCAGAAATTACACATGTTACAGGTGTGATTTTGACTAAGCTTGATGGTACTGCTAAAGGTGGTATTGTACTTGCAATAAGAGACCAAATGGGTATCCCTATTAAATTTATTGGTTTAGGAGAGAAATTAGACGATCTTGAAGTATTTGACATTGAACAATACTTATATGGTCTATTTGCTGATTTCTTTACAGAATAATGGATATTAAAGGTAGAGAAAGATATATCAATTTGTTTGATATATATGCTAGTTTATTAACCAAAAAACAATATAGTTATTTTGAAGAATATTATTATCTTGATTATTCGCTACAAGAAATAGCCGACTTACATAGTGTTTCAAGAAATGCTTGTTATGACGCAATTAATAAAACTTGCAAGATTCTTGAAAATTATGAAGATAAGATGCACTTATTAAGTAAGAATCAAAAACTTAAAGAGGCTCTTGATTTAGAAAATATAGATGAAATTAAAAATATCATTAATGATGTAATTGAGGAGTGATTTATATGGCTTTTGATGGTTTATCAAATAGACTTCAAATGGCTTTAAGAAGAGTTACAGGTAGAGGTAGACTTAATGAAAATGACATTGATGAAATGTTAAAAGAAGTTAGATTAAGTTTACTTGAAGCTGACGTAAACTTTAAAGTAGTACGAGAATTCTTAAAGGATATTAAAGAAAAAGCTCTTGGTGAAAAGATTATGAAGGGTCTTAATCCAGGACAAGAAGTAGTCAAGATTGTTCGTGAAGAACTACGTGCTACTTTAGGGGATGAAACAAGTGAAATTGTATTCCCTATGAATAAGCCAACTGTCATTATGACTTGCGGTTTACAAGGTGCAGGTAAAACAACAGCTTGTGCAAAGATGGCAACTTTCTATAGAAAGAAAGCTAATAAGAAGCCATTTATGATTGCTGCAGACATTTATAGACCTGCCGCAATCGACCAATTGGTAACTCTTGGTAAATCAATTAACGTGCCTGTTTTTGAAATGGGTGCCAAAGTTAAACCTGAAAAGATTGTTGAAGAAGGTTTAAAAGAAGCTCGTAAAGGTGATTATGATTTAATTATTATAGACACTGCTGGACGTCTACATATTGATGAAGACTTAATGGCTGAATTACAAAGAGTTTCTGATATTTCAAAACCTGATGAAGTATTATTAACAGTTGACGCTATGACTGGTCAAGATGCTGTAAATATTGCTAAATCATTTAATGAACAATTGAAATTAACTGGTTGTATCTTAACTAAAATGGATGGAGACACTCGTGGTGGTGCTGCTTTATCTATTAAGAAGATTACAGGTATTCCAATTAAGTTAATGTCTACAGGTGAAAAACTAGATGCACTTGAAATTTTCCATCCTGATAGACTTGCAGACCGTATCCTTGGTATGGGTGATGTATTAAGCTTAATTGATACTGTCACTGAAAACGTTGATGAAGACGAAATGATGGATATGACTGAAAAGTTGATGAGTGGTAAATATAACTACAATGACTTGTTAAAGCAATTCAAGATGATTAAACGTATGGGTTCTATCTCAAAGATTCTTGGTTTTTTACCAGGTATGAAACAGTTAAAACAAGCTGCTAGTCAAATTGATGATAAGCAATTTGTATATATGGAATGTATTATTTCTTCAATGACTGAAGAAGAGAGAAAAAATCCAAACTTAATTAATACTAGTGCTTCTCGTAGAGAAAGAATCGCTAAAGGTAGTGGTAGATCTGTTGCTGAAGTAAATAGATTGAGAGAAGCTCTTGAGACTCAAATTAAGACTATGAAGAAGATGTCTACAATGAGTCAAGATGATATGACACGTATGGCCAATAACCTTCAAAATGGTAATTTCTCTAACATTCAATCTCGCCCTCACAAAGGAAAAGGTAAGGGAAAAGGTAATTTTAGATTTTAGTAGGTGTTAAAAATGATAATTGCTTCACTTGAAAATATAAGTGACATTGATTTTTATAAAACATATGCTAATGGAATAGTCGTTTATACAAACGACTTTTCTTCATTTTATAATAAAGCGTATGATTTAGAAGAAATTAAAGAAATTTATGAAAAAAAAGATGGTTTAATGATGTTTGTTGATGTCTCTATGATGATGGAGAACAAGGACATTTTAAATCTTTCTAAGTTTATTGATTCATTAAAGGATTTAGATATATATTATTATTTTAGTGATTTAGGTGTTTTCCAATTATTAAAGGATAAAGGTTTAGGTAATAGAGGCGTTTACAACCCATCAACTTTATTAACAAACCATTTAGATGTTAAATTCTATCTTGATTGTGGTATGTTATCTTGCCAAGTTGCAAATGAAATTCCTGTATCTGATATTGAAAAAATTTCTAAACATAATAGTAACAACATTTTCTTCAAATCTTTTGGTTATCATCAAATGTTCCATTCTAAGCGTAATCTTATTAGTTTATATAAAGAACATAAGAATCTTGATTTTGATATTGATCCAATGCATATGTTCTTGAAAGAACAAAAGAGAGATGACTTATACCATATTTATCAAGGTAATCACGGAACATTGTTATTTAGAAGTTATGTAATAAACTATATTGAAGAAATCCTAACTATTAATCCACGTTATATTTTCTTAGATAATATCTTTATTGATTCAGATACATTTAAATCTGTTTTAAAAACTTATAGTGATTTCTTGACTAACAAAATAAGTATTGATGAAGCGTTAAAAAATCTTTCAAATACTGGTTTAGATATTCAAGATGGATTTAAGTTTAACGATACAGTTTACCAAAAGGAGAAATCAAATGAATAAAATTGAGTTATTAGCTCCTGCTGGAGATTTAGAAAAGTTAAAAATTGCTGTATTATATGGTGCTGATGCTGTCTTTATTGGTGGTTCAAAGTTCTCACTTCGTGCAAGAGCTTCTAACTTTACTATTGAAGATATAAAAGAAGGCTGTGAATTTGCTCACAAGCATGGTTCAAAAATTCATGTCACTTGTAATATTTTGCCACATGAAATTGATATTGAAGGAGTTAGAGAATATTTACATCAACTTGAAGTAGCTGGTGTTGATGCCATTATTTGCGCATCTCCTTTAATTATTACTGAAGTATTAAAGACAAAAATGGAATGTCATGTTTCAACTCAAGAATCTACTTTAAATAGTTCTATGGTTAAATTTTTCGAAAATTTAGGTGTTGAACGTGTTGTCCTTGGTCGTGAATTAGATTTAGACTCAATTAAGGAAATTAAGGCAAATTGTAATATTGATATTGAAGCATTTATTCATGGTGGTATGTGTGTTTCATACAGCGGTAGATGTATGTTATCTAACAATATGACAAATCGTGATGCAAATAGAGGTGGTTGTGCTCATAGTTGCCGTTGGAATTATGATTTATTTAAAGGTAATACTAAACTTAATCCTTTAAATGATTATTTTGCAATGTCATCTAAGGATTTATGTGGTTTACCTGTCTTAAAGCAATTTATTGAAACAGGTGTCACAAGCTTAAAGATAGAAGGTAGAATGAAGTCTCTTCATTATATTGCAACAATTGTCAAATCATATAGACAAGCTATTGATGAATATTATGCTACAGGTGATATTAAAAATATCGATAAATATATGACACAAATTAAGAAAGCCGAAAATAGAGAGACTTCAATTGGCTTCTTAAAAGGTATGACTACTGTAAATGAACAATTATATGATTTGTTTAAGGAAAATCCTACTCAAACATTTATAGGTACTGTACTTGGATATGATAAGAATAAACAATTGATAAAGCTTGATGTTAGAAATTATTTTACAAATCATTGTAAGATTGAATTGTTCTCATATGAAGGAGAAGATAAAATTTTTACAATTGATGATATTTTAGATGATAAAGGTTTTCATATTACTGAAGCTAATCATCCAAGAGATATTGTCTATATTAAATGTCCTTTTGTTGCTAAAGAAAATGATATGTTGAGGCTAGTTAATGAAGCTTAAAGTAGTAGATGTAGATTTGTCTTTAGAACAAGATGTTAAACCTCGTAACAAGAATATCTACATTAAAGTTAAAGACGATGTTTTGACTATTACTACTCCAAGATTATATAAAGATAATGAAATTAAAAAAATTGTTCTTCAAAACGAACAAAAAATATATAATTTGTATAAAAAAGCTAACAAGAATAAACAAGAAAAAAACACTGTTCACGTCTTTGGAGAACTATATAATGTTAGAATTGAATCTGATGTTCGAGCTTATTGTAAAATTGTAGGACATGATTTAATAATTCATACGCCGATAAATAGTGAATCTCAAAAGAAGAATATTTTTAAACTTTTTTTAGCAAATGAATTAAAAAAATATGTTGATGAAGTGTTTCCTACTATTTATAGTGGCTCATTTAGTGATATTGTATCTAGTGAGCCTGATATAAAATATACTGATGTTAAAACTTATTATGGTAAGTGTTATCCAAGAAGAAAACTTGTTTATTTAAATATAAATTTGGCTAGATATTCAAAGATATATATATTATCTGTTATATATCATGAGATGTGTCACTTTAAATATTTTAATCATCAAGCTGGTTTTTATAAACTTTATGAGGAACGATTCCCTAAAGCGAAGACAATTCAACATAAATTAAAAGCTATTAAATATAATGATTTGTATTAAATAGCACTTTATATTTTTATATTTTTATTGTATAATAAATTAGCAAATTTTGAGGAGGTTTCGTTATGGCAAATAACAAACATGAAATTACTGAAGAATATAAGAAGCAACTAGAAGATGAATTAGACAACTTAAATAATGTCTTAATTCCTCAAAACGTTCAAGCTTTACAAGAAGCTCGTAGCCAAGGTGACTTATCAGAAAACGCTGACTATGATGCTGCTCGTGATGAACAAGCAAGATTAAATGCTAGACTAGTTGAAATTAAAGATATTTTAAAGAATTCTATTATTATCAAGTTAGATAATACTAGCAATGTTCAAAATGGTAAATTTGTTGTCCTTGAGTTCGATGGACCTAATGGAAAAGAAACTAAGAAGTACCAATTAGTAGGTAGCGTAGAAGCTGATATTTTCTCAGCAAAGTTATCTAATGCTAGCCCTTTTGGTAAGGCTATTTTAGGTCATAAGAAGGGTGATACTGTTCGTGTTGTAGCACCTAAAGGTATGATTAACGTTAAGATTGTTGACGTAACAAATGCTTAAAATTAGTATTTTTCATAAAAAGGATTAGAAATTTCAATCTAATCCTTTTTTTCTTGAAATTGAGTAAAGAAATTCGTATAATTATTACGTGGTGATGTTATGATAGAAAAGTTTATAGACTATAAAAAATGCATACCAGACGAATACGTTAGTGACGTCTTTCATATAGATTATAGTAGATTATACGCTCTTGGAAAAAGAGTTATATTTTTTGACCTAGATAATACATTGATTTCTTATAAAGAAACTGTGCCAGGCCAAAATATAAAAAATTTAATAGATTCTTTACAGTCAATTGGATTCGAAGTGATGGTTGTTTCTAACAGTCCTAAAAATAGAGTTAGAAAAGCTAGCAATTATTTAAATATTAAGCATGTTAATTTAGCCTTGAAGCCTTTAAAATTTGGATTTAAGAGAGCATTAAGAAAATGCGAGAAAAAATATACATATGACCAAGTTCTTGAGGTAGGAGATCAGCTTTTAACAGATGTATATGGTTCTCGTAGAATGAATTTTTACACTATTTTGGTCAGAGCTATTGATCATAAAACTGAAGTACGTGTTACAAAATTAAATCGTATTAGAGAAAGAAAGATTATTAACAAAATTAAAAATAAGGACTTTGAAAGTTATATTACAAAACTTCAAAAATACGAAAGTGAGAATTTATGAAAAAATTAATTTGTAAAGGATGCGGAGCTGAATTACAAACAACTGATGATTCTAAAAAAGGTTTTATTGCTAAAATTGATGAAACAAAAGAAGTATTATATTGCAAAAGATGTTATCGCTTGATGCATTATAATGAATTCCCAAAGATTTTAGCAACTAATGAAGAATATGAAAATGTTGTTGATGATTTACTAACAAAAGATGGATTAATTGTGTTTGTTGTTGATGTATTTGACTTTACAGGTACATTTATTCCAAAAATTATGGATAAATTGCGTAATAAGAATGTCATTCTTGTAGCAAATAAATTAGATTTATTGCCAAAGAGTGCCAATGTTTCTAAAATTGTTGATTGGTTAACTTATATGGCAAATCGTTATTTCTTTAAGGTAGATGCAATTAATGTAGTATCAAGTAAAAAAGGATATTACATTGATGATTTGATGAATACTATTAATTTCTTACGTAATGGTAAAGATGTGTACTTTATGGGTGTTGCAAATGTAGGTAAATCTAGTTTGATTAATGCTATTTTAAAACGTTGTTCGAATAAAACAACAGATGTTATTGCGACAAGCCCAATTCCAGGTACTACTTTATCAAGTATAAATATTAAATTCTTTGATGATTTTAAATCTATTATTGATACACCAGGACTTATTAATCAAAATAATGCTCAAAGCGTTTTAAATGAACAAAGCTATAGGGCACTTATTCCTACAAAAGAAATAAAACCAATTACTTATCAAATTGAACCAGGAAATACTGTCTTACTTGGTGCTATAGCCAGTGTAGCACTTGAGAGTGCTAAAGAAAATATTTCATTCACTTGTTATCAAAGTGAAAATGTTACTGTTCATAGAAGAAAGAACATTGATACAATTGAGTTTATGAAACGTCATAAAGGTGAATTATTAACGCCTCCATGTAAAGGCGATTTAAGTGAACTTGATTATGTCACAAAAGAGTTTAAATTACTTCCTAAGCAAGATGTTGTTATTTCAGGTCTAGGATTTATCACAACAAATAAAGCTTGTAATGTTAAAGTTACTCTTTTAAAAGATTTGGATGTGTTTGTAAGAAATGGAATTTTCTCAATCAAAGATTAATGAAGTTAAAGAGATAGTCAAAAATAAATACCAAACTTTATATCCTGATAAGATGGATAGATATTACCATATATTAGGAGTAGCTAAAATGGCTAAATATTTAGCTAATATTTATAATGTTGATGAATCTCGTGCTGAAATTTGTGGTTTAGTTCATGATTTTTATAAATATGAATCAATTGATGAAATGAAGACTTTAATTGATCCAAAAGATTTAAATGAATGTATAAAATATCCTGTTTTATTTCATTCATATGCTTCATCAGAAGCTTTAAAGAAAGTATTTAATATTGATGATTTAGAAATGAAATCTGCCATTAGAAATCATGTGTTTGGCCACATAAATCAAACAAAATTAGAAGAAATAGTTTTAATTAGTGATTACACTGAAGAAACTAGACAATACCCTGATTGTATAAAGGTTAGAAAGACATTGTTAGATGGTAATTTAAATAAAGCTATTTATGATTCAACCTTAAATACAATTAATTTTATTAAAAAGAAAAATATAGAACCTCATCCTATGCAGGTTTTAGTATTAAATGAATATCGGAGGAAATTAATAATGAGTAAATTAGAAGATGTATTGAACGGATTAAAGAGAATTAATCCTGAAAATGTAGTTGCTTATGATTCAAATTTATCTAGCCCATTTTTTGATTTTATTGTTGTTGCAACAGTAGGATCAGTAAGACAAGCTAACCAAGCACTTTCATATATTAAAGAAGAATTAGCTAAAGAAAATTTCGATATCAAATCATATGAAGGCTTTGATTCTGAATGGGTTTTAATTGATGGTTATGACTTCTTAATTCACATTATGACTGAATCAGAAAGAGAAAGAATAAATATTGACAAGTTGTATATGAATTTAGATAAGTTAGATATTGAAAAATTATTATAGTTTAATACATTTATTATATAAAAAGGAACTTTCATAAATATTGTGTTGTTAGTTCCTTTTTTTAATAGTATAATAATAAATCAAAAGGAGAGAAAGTATGATAGAATTAAAGAATGTATCAAAATTTTACACTAATAATGGTGTAACTTCTTTAGGTTTAAAAAGTATTAACTTAAAACTTAATAGAAATGAAATCGTAGCTATCTGCGGTGAATCAGGTAGTGGTAAATCTACTTTATTAAATGTTATCACCAAAATTGACACCTTTGATGATGGCGAAATTTATATTGATAACGAAGAGACAAGTTATTTTGATATCTCTGATATGGATAATTTTAGAAAGAATAAAGTCGGATTTATTTTTCAAAATTATAATATTATTGAATCTTATGATGTTTTAAATAATGTTATGTTACCATTAATCATTAATGGTATGAATAAACAAGAAGCCAAAAAAAGAGCTTTAGAATTAATTGAAAAAGTTGGTTTAAGCCATCGTATCCATAATAAAGGTTCTCATCTATCAGGTGGTGAGAAGCAACGTTGTGTAATCGCTAGAGCTTTAGCAAGTAACTGTGAAATTTTAGCTTGTGATGAACCAACAGGTAATCTTGATAGTGAAACAAGTAAAGGGATTATAAAATTAATTAAAGAAGTTTCAAAAGATAAGATTGTACTAATAGTAACACATAACTTTGATGAGGTTAAAGATATTGTAAATAGAAAGATTACATTATCTGATGGTGAAATAGTTCGTGATGATGTTTATGAGAGCGTACCAGATGACAATAAACATTATCAAGAAAGTGCTGATTTAAATGTTTCAAAGAAAGCATTATTTCATATTGCGTTGTCTAATTTAAAATACACTCCTAAAAAGACTATTTTCATAAGTTTAATCTTTATTTTATTATCACTAATATTAACACTATCTCTTAGTAGTATAAGTATATCTCAAGATGGTTTACACGGAAAAAATAATTTCCCAAATGCTATTGAGAATAGAATCTATGTCTATAATCAAGACGAACCAATTTCTAAAGAATTCTTAGAGAATAATTTTAAAAATCAATATGTTGCAAATCCTTTTGAGGTCAACAATAGAGCTACATTGGTCGGTATTGAAGATTATTGGATTTCTGCATATTATGAACCAGGCTATTCTGAAAAAGATTTAAAGTATGGTAGAATGCCTGAAAATGATAATGAAATAGCTATTAATTTCAGCCAATATCAATCAAGTCAAATTAAAACATATTTAAATAAAACTATTAGAATAAATATGTATTATAATGAAAGTTATGGAGAATTTAAAATTGTAGGTGTTTGTTCATCTGCAAATAGTTATTGTGCTTTTTTTGGAAATAATAAATTACAAAAAGCTATGCGCTACAATTCATTAAAACTATCATTAAATCCTATTTTGTTTAATGATACTAAATTTAGTAATGCAATAGATGTAGTATATGAAAAAGATGGAGAGAATAAACTAGTTGTTAATAGTAGTTTAGATATATCTAATTATCGCCCTATTCTTTATAATAAAACTAATGGTTCCATGAAATTTTCTTTTGATTTATCAAAAGTTAAAATCGAAGTGAATGAAAATATTTCTTCTTGCAAACTTTATTTAAATGACCAATATGAATTAGATAAAATTCTATCAGCATTTGTTTATTGCAACGGAAATAAGGCGGATGCAATAAAACTAATAACTGATAATGGATACATAGCAATTGATACTTATAATTATGCTGAAAGAAATTATGCAACTTATATTAATGAATTTTCTATTATTTCAATAATTTGTAGTGTGATTGTAACGGCTTTATTGGCATATTTTATTAGCTATGCGATTTTAAGAATAGCATATAAATCAAGAATTCATGATTACAATATTATAAGAACACTTGGTGTTACTAATAGATATATGAAATCTATCGTAACTTATGAATTATTGGTTTCTTCATTAATTACTTCGATAATTATATTTATAGTTTCTAAAATTGTTGGTGAGTGTTCAACTGATGCATTTTTAATGATGCTTAGTAAACTAGATTTAAAACTATTTATTATTTATATTTTAGCTATTATTATTTTTTCATACCTATTAAGTGTAGGCTTCAATAAGAGATTATTTAAATTTAGCGTATCTAAACAATTTGAAGGAAGGGGTAAATAATATGATCAATATTAACCATTTAAACAAAAAATTTAAAAATGGCAAGAATAGTATTAATGTTATTAATGATACCTCATTATCATTACCTGATACTGGACTTATAACCTTATTAGGTGAATCTGGCAGTGGTAAAACCACATTATTGAATGTAATTGGCGGCTTAGATAAATTTGATAAGGGTGCTATTTCTTATGATGATATAACTCTTTCTAAATATAAAATGAATGAAATTGATAGCTATAGAAAATTAAATATTTCATACATTTTCCAAAATTATTATTTATTACCATCTTTATCAATTTATGATAATTTAAAAAAATCATTAGAAATAATCAATATTACTGATAAAGATGAAGTTGATTTAAGAATCAAAGAAGCTCTTACTGCCGTAAATATGTACAAATATCGTAAAAAACTTGTAACAAATTTATCTGGTGGTCAACAACAACGTGTTGCAATTGCAAGAGCTTTAACTAAAAAATCAAAACTAATTATTGCTGACGAACCTACAGGTAATCTTGATAGTGATAATTCTTTAAATATTATGAATATCTTAAAAGAGATTTCTAAAACTCACTTAGTATTATTGGTTACTCATAATAAGAATTTAGCTAGACACTTTAGTGATTACATTTATGAAATAAGTGATGGTTCTATCTATAACGGCTATGTGCCTCAAAAAGAAGATCTAGATTTTGATGAAAATACAATCTATCTTAAGGATTTAAATAATGACACTTTAAAGGACGATAAGATTGAATTAACAAGCTATAATAATGTTAATAATTTAAAGATTCAATTAATTAATATTAATGGAACTTATTATATTGAAGCAAATAAACCTATTAAATTATTATCTGATACAAATATAAAAGTAATAAATAAATCTAGAGAAGAAGTTAAAGAAGAAAAAGTTTCAATTAATTATGATTCATCAAAATTCACTGATAAATATGAACATAAAGTGTTAAAGAAATTTTTTAATCAATTAGCTATGTCATTTAAATCATATAAAACAAAGAAAAAGAAGATAAGATTCTTACGTCTAACTTTATTTTTCATTGGATGCATTTCAGCAATTTTAACTATAGGATTATTTAAAAATTTAAAGCCTGATTTATCATCAATAAAAGAAGTTTCAAACTCTTATCGAGTTTATAATAATACTGGATATAAATTTTTTCAAAATGTACCAACATATGATGAAGTAAAAAAATTATATTTAAATGATACTATTGAAGACTTTGGACAAAAAAGGGAATGTTCATTATCTTTGATATTTAACGATGACTTTATTAATCCTAATAAAACATCTGGTTATTTACTTCCTTTAACATTTAATAGTAATAAAATTATTTATGGTTCATCAAAGTGTAAAAATGAAAATGATGTTATTGTTTCTAAACGAATTATTGATGATATTAATATAGGTATTCCATATCAACAATTAATTGGCAAGAAGTTATATGATGATAATCACGAATATAACATTGTTGGAATAACTGATAGCTTATATTATGAATTATTCTATGAGGAACAATTGTATAATGAATCAAATTATTTAGTTAAGGGTGCAATATTTTATAATTCTGATGATTTTGTAGAAAAAAATTATGAATTAATTGATGGAAGATTACCAGAGAATAATAATGAATGTTTAGTGATTGGTTCAAATAATTTAAATTATTATGAAGCTACAGTAGTAGGTCATGTTAAGCCAAAGAGCGATGATTCTGATTTAAGTTTTTATACTGGTGTATATTTATTGAATAAAGATCAGTACAAATCATTTAAGCTTACCCAACTAAATAGAAATAGTATGGATTATAAGTATTATTCATATAAATTTAAAAATAATACTAATAATACTAAATTCGATGGATTTGTTAATGATTATGACTATCAAAAACTAATGATTGAATATAATTTTAAAAAGGGAAATTCTAGAAATACATCCTTAATCCTTATGGGTACAATGGGTGTTATAATGGTCCTTTATATTTATTTCACTGAGCATGCAAAAATGATGTCTAATATAAAGGAAGTTGGAATGTTAAGGGCTATTGGTGAAACAAGAAAGAACATTAGTTTAAAATATGCCTGTGACTCATTTGTAGAAGCTTTACATACCGTTACCTTTGGCTATGTATTGGTTGGCGTATTTGTTGGAATAGTTCAATCAATAATGAGATATCTTATGCAAGCGAAAAATACATTATTCTTCGAAAACTATATATACTATGTTATATATTTGTTAATTTTATTAATATTCATTGTATTTGGTAGTATTCCAAGCATTTTATTAACTAGAAGAACTCCTAGTGAAATTATTGCAAAATACGATATTTAGTTAAAAAGAAAAAGCCACTTAGTGGCTTTTTTTAATTGGCTCTATAAATTATCTTCTTTATGATAGCTCTAACCAAACAGAATATTGAAAGTGCTACGATAATAATTGAAAAAATAACATATAGCATGTTAGAACCTGTAATTTCATGACCTAAACTACTAGCATTACTAATAAACATGATTGTAAAAATTGTGTTTACTAGAATTAGGCTAATATCTAATACAATGTAATAGATATGTACTCGTCTTGGGTCAAATTCCTGAAATAGTTGAGCACTAATTAATGTTAAAAGTGATAGCCCGAGATTTAAAACTAATTGAGCTGCTAGATTAGCTTGAAAGCCACTATGATACCATGTGTTTTTCATAAGTTCAAATCCTGTTAGTGCTAACAAAATTTGAACTATTGAGATAATAGTACCAACAAGCAAATCAAGATGAACATTTTCATCTTTTACACATTTTTTTGTTGAATATTTTAATAATTGATTTTCCATATATTCTCTCCTTCTTTATTTATATTATATGTCTAAAAGCGCTTTCATTCAATATCGATTTTAAATTAATTTTACAATTTCAAAAATAAAATTGTTTAGTTGTTTTTAAATGATAAAGAATAGAGATAAATTAATAATTTTTTTCTTGATAAATAGGTCGTTTTAAACTAAAATAAAAGAGTTTTTAAGAAGGATTGAGAATTATGAGAAAGCCAAATTGTCTAAGTATTGTTGAAACAAAAAAGCTTTGGGAAATAGCAATTGAATTTCTTACTAGAATAGATAGTGCTCTAATTGAATATAATTTAAAGTTTGCATACATTATGCTTAAGTTTGCAAAATTAGAAAGACTTAGTTTTAATAAAATAAAAAAATTTGTATTCGTTTCATGCTTTAACGATATTGGACGTTTACATTTAAATCAAGAAAAGTCATCAAAAAGTATAGAAACATACTTATTTTTAAAGTATTTTTCACCTTTAAAAGATTTTTCAAATGTTTTGTTAGAAAAGACGTTGTATGACAAATCAAGCAAATATAGACGTGACGCTCTTCGCTTTAAAATATGTATGGATTATACTAAAAATCTTGTACTATATAATGATAAAGATAAAGCCTTAAGTTATTTAATACCTGAAAATTATGTTGATGTAGACTTTAGAAAACTTTCTAAGCTTGTTAAATCTAGTGATTTATTGCATGAACTTCATTCAATGAATTACAAGGATCAAGTATATCAAGTAATGGGATATTCTATATTTAAGGATAGAGAAAAAGAAGAATTGATTGAAATGTTATCTTCTTTATTTGAAATGTATAGTGTTCAAACATTGTATCATTCTAAAGTAACAGCGTACACTGCATATTATTTAGCCAGAAAAATGAGAGTAAATAAAGAACAAATTAAAAAATTGTACATAGGTGCATTATGTCATGATCTAGGGAAAGTATGCATACCTTTGTCTATTCTTGAGAAGAATGGTAAATTAACTCCTGAAGAATATGAGATTATGAAAACTCACGTAACTCATTCAAAAGAGATTTTACAACATGAACTAAATTTTGATATTATCGAGATAGCATATCGTCACCATGAGCGAATTGATGGTACAGGATATCCTAATATGGTTCCTGGAGAGAGAATGACTCTTGAACAAAAGATTATGCAAGTTTCTGATGTTTATAGTGCATTAATTGCTAAACGAAGTTATAAAGATGAATTCTCTATTACAGATACTATGAATATTTTATTTGAAGAAGCGAATAATAAGAAATTTGATATGTCTGTTGTAGAAATGCTAAATAAATATTCTAAAAAAGTAGTAAAATCTACTAATAAGCTTATGGAAGAAGCGAATAATACTTATTCTAAAATTAGTAATGAACGTAATAAGTTGATTGAATTTTATGAAAAGCGTCCAGAATTAAAGTCTATTGATTTATATGATTAGATATTACAATGTGATATCTATTTAAAAGTGAAAGTTATATATAAAAAGTTAACAAATAACAAAGGAATGTTATTCATATATTTAATTTTTGTTGCAAATAGTACTACTTTTATATAAAATAAATTAAGGAGTGATTTATATGTTTTTGGATCTTGATTTAAATGTTGCAAGAGCGTTAAATTCTTTTTTACATAATACTAATGGTGCCTTTACAAGTTTATTTAAGGGAATAACTTTTTTAGCTGAAAAAGGTTGGTTCTTTTTCTTGGTTTCATTTATTTTATGTTTATTTAAAAAGACAAGAAGAAAAGGAATTATTTGTTTATTATCTATAATTATTTCTTGCGTGTTTATGTATTTACTTAAAAACATTGTAAGAAGACCTCGACCATTTATCGATGAAACTAGTGAATACTATAAATTTTGGGTTGAAGCAGGTAAGGTCTATGAATCTTCATATAGTTTTCCATCAGGTCATACTACTATAGCTTGCGCATTTGGAGTTGCAATGTTCTTAACTAGTAACAAAAAATATTCTTATGTTTATTTTCTAATTCCAGTTTTGATTGGTATTACAAGAATATATTTTAATGTACACTATTTTTCTGATGTATGTGCCGCAGCATTCTTATCTGCACTATTAGCTATAATTACATACTTTATATATAATTACCTAATAAAAAAATATTATATTACTGAAAAATGCGAAGAAGATAATGCATAACTTTATCTTCTTTTTTTTATTAACAAAATTATTTTCTTGCACTATAATATAAGTATAGGAAAGAGGGATATCCATGGAAGAAAAGAAAAATAATTTATTAGATTTGTCTAGTGAAATTAATAAAAACCGTTTAATTGGTAAGACTATTAATTTCGGTTATGATAAGACTAGTGAAAATGAAATTGAATGGGAGGTTATCGGAGAGAATAAGGATAGTTTGTTGTTAATCACTAAACAAATTGTTAAGGCTATTCCATTTAGTTTAGATTTACATAAAGATAACTATAATTTATATCATGACTCATTAATTAGAAAATATTTAGCTAATGATTTTCCAAAATATTTTCATAAATATGAACTTGATATGATTAAATCTTTTGGCAAAGATAAATTCTATATCTTATCAGAAGATGATTTAGTGAGATATTATAACATTGATTACCAAAAAGAAAACAGCTTCTTAAAAGCTAGACCAACACAGTTGTTGTTTTCTGAAGGATTTGAAACTAATGAATCTGGTTTTGGTAAATATTGGCTAAAGAATTTTGATTCTAGGCATGATTATGCAAAGATTATTGATTCATTTGGTAATATTACAAGAGCTAAGATTGATAATCCAAATATAGGTATTAGAGTTTGTTGCTGGATAGAAAAAAATGTCGACAAAAAAATGATAGAATAATTAACGATTTTAATTAAAATTATTGTCGTATTGTAATATTTATGATAAAATTAAAACAAAATGTTGCATTTTAAGAGAAAAATGCTTTAAAAAGAAGGAAAAAAATATGGCACAAAGAAAGAAAAAGAAGAGCAAAAAGAGAGTGTTCTTCACTTTATTAGCACTTGTCGCTGTAGCTGCTATTGTTGTTATTTCAGTTAATACATTCTTATTAACTGACTTTGATTACAATACTAACGGCGATGAATTAACTGTACTTAAATATAGTGGTACAGATTTAACAGATGTAGTTATTAAAGATAGTTATCTAATTAATGGTAGAGACTATAAAACTACTACAATCGGCCAAGATGCATTCAAAGGCTTAGATGTAGAAAAGGTAACATTACCAGATTCTGTAAAAACAATTGAAGACAACGCATTTAAAGGTTGTGAAAAGATGACTGAAGTAAAGTTGCCTTCAAAGCTTGAGTTTATGGGTCAATCTGCGTTCTCACATTGTAAATCATTGAGAAAGATTGATATTCCTGGTACTTTGCAAACAATTTCTAAGTCAGCATTTGCAGATTGTAAAAATTTAAAATATATCCATATTAATGAAGGTTGTAAGATTGTTGCTGAGAGTGCATTCTCTAACACTTATGCAGAAAATGTCTTATTACCAAGAAGCTTAACTGAAATCAAAACATCAGCATTTGACAATATTAATGTTGCTGAACTAGAAATTCCAAATGGTGTTGAAACAATTGGTATTCAAGCATTTGGTGATAACAACAGTTTGCTAACTGTAACTTTACCAAAATCAGTTACAAAAGTTGGTAGAAATGTATTTAAAAACTGTCAAAGATTAGCGGTTATTAATAACCTTGCAAAAGTAGACCTTGATGGTGCATATGATGCTAATGTTAACCCTGTTATTAATTATGGTAAAAAAGATGTATCAACTATCGATGTTCATAATGAAACAGGTAACTTTATCTTTGTTCAAAAAGATACTGGTTATGAACTTGTAGGATTTGATTATGTAAGTACAGATGTAACCACTCCTACTCTTGTAGTTAATGATGAAATTTTGCCTTATTCAATTGGTGCATGTGCATTCTATGCGGGTCAAATGAAGACACTTGTTGTTGATGATCATGTAACAAAGATTAGTTCTTTAGCATTTGCGAACTCATTACTTGAAAAATTAACTATTGGTGAAGGTGTAAAGCGCATTGAGCGTGATTGTTTATCTGGATGTACAAAACTTGAACAAATTAAATTTGTTCGTAATGGTACATGGTATTATAAAAATGAAGATGGAGACGTCTTAAGCAATCCTAAGATGACCGATCCATATGCTAACAAAGATATTTTCTTCAGTGTATATGGTGCTGGTTATTGGTACAAAGATTAATTTAAATGAAGCTGCTTAATAAAAATATTAAGCAGTTTTTTATTTGCGTAAAATGTCGAAAAATGTTATAA
>CAMNGZ010000005.1 GCA_946538835.1 uncultured Clostridium sp.
TAATTTTATTTAATTGTATATACTAGTTCAAAACGTCCTTCAACTAGTTTATATTCAGGTGTAAACTTATGTGTTTCAATTAAAGAAACAAGGTTTGTATTTCCACAATCTTTAAAATCAAGAATGATTTGTTTGTTTTCTAAATCTACGCTTAAATATTTTAAATCAACATTATCTTTAACAAATTTTAATATAGTATCATATTTAGTTTCTGAAACTTTTAAATCTCCAATAGTAATTTCATCAATATTTGTAACAAGCTTGCCTTCACCACTGACCTTATTTAGTTTAATACTAACTTCAGTCTCTTTAGAATTAACATCAAGTAATATTACAATATAAAGATAATTATCATGAATTTTAGTGTTAATATCCTCAACAACAAGGTATGAATATGCATCCGCATTAAGATTTAATACTGCACTAGATAAACCTACACACTTATTCTTTTCAATTTCATGATTAATTGTCTCTTCATGTACTTGAAGTGTGAATTCTCTATTAGTTAAATATTCCATAGCCCTAACGAAATCAATATCAAATGTTACATGATCATCACTTCTTGAAATAACACCAGGATATGATTCAACATTAGCTGATGTGATACCAATACTTGAGAAATCAATTTTCTTAACAACAGCTTTATCATTTTCATTAAGCATTTCATAACCATTTACTAAATAATTAAATACTATAGATGCGTTATCATTATTCACGACTTTAGAATTTACTAATGTTTGCATATTAGCTTTTACACTAACTAAAGATGATTCAATTGAATCTGTAGGATTTGTTGAAATTGCTTTAGACACATCAGCGCTTAAGCCGATGTTTGTTTTTGTAAATGAATAGCCAATTTTCTTTTGACTATTTAATGTATCAAATAAGACAGAAAATAATTCATTTGAATTAATAGAACTAGTTAACTTATTTAAAATGTCCCTAGAAGGAATTTTAATATCAAAACCAGTTTTATCAATATTGCATTTTACATTTAAATCTAGATTTTTAAACATATTTTCAAAGCTAGATTCATCGATATTAGGTAAAACAAAGTTCTTAATAATAAAGTTGTTTGTATCTAGTTTACCAACATTTATCTTGTTGATTTTCATATCAACAACATCTGTTGTTTCAATATATTTGATTGTACAAGATGCATATACACAAGATTTAATCATTAAGAATTCACAAGGCATATAAATAGTGTAGTTAGTATCACTATCATAAGTCATATAAATATTCTTTACTTTAAGTTTACCAAGATTAATTTTTCCACTTGCAGCATGAAGTAAATAATTCATATTATCTTCACTTAATGCGATATCCATCTCGTTAGATGTACTAGTCTTTAAGCTTTCTAAAGAATCATATAAGACATTTTGAGTAACTTGACTAGTTGGCTTATCTTCCTTAGCAATCTGCTGAACACGTTCACTACCATTGAAATTCTCACTAGTTGAAATATTCACTCCGACATATATTACAAGTGCAATTGCAAGAATTAACGCTAAAAAAACTAATCCAATTATAATCCTGAAAAAAGTTCTAATAGGATGTCTTTTTTTACGCTTTTTATTATTTTCTAAATTCTCATTATTATCCATTTAAATCAACTCCCAAATTGATTATAACACGATTTTTTTTAAACTTTATCTGTTTTCACATAAGCTTCATAACTATTAAGAAATTATGAATGAACTTAAAAATTTTTATTCATTTAAAAAGCAATCCTAATAGTTATTAGAATTGCCATAATTTTATTTAATTAAATAAGCTTTTTTAGCTTTATTATACTTGATAACATAAAGAATCTCAGTAATTCCTAACAACAAAATAGTCAAAAGGAATAAATAATCATAAACATTGATGATGACATTTTTAACAATTACTGCTGCTACTATTATAGTTATAACCTCATATAAGCTAGCTAATATGATAGCTGACTTAGATAAATGAGGAGCCTCATCCTTATTCTTTAATGTAATATTAAGATGGATAAAATAAATGAATAGAGCCATACAAGATAAGCTTATCACTGCTGCAATGTAGAAAAAATTATTTTCTAAAGTATTAATCATTCTTCTTACCTCTCTTTACAATAATAAATAAAACCACAATTAAACCAGTTAATGCGACAACTGATGCATACACAATTGTGTATGTAATATTAGGGTTGCTATATTTGAATGTAATATCAGATTCATAACCATTTGTACCCTTAATAATAAGCCTATGTGTACCGTTTTTAACAACAGTATCTTCGTTAATCTTTACACCATCAAGTGTCAAATCCGCATTGATATTATCAATGATAATCTTATTATAATAATTACCTTCGTTTTCTACAGGAACATAAGCATCAACTGTAAAATTCTTTGTGTAAACATAACCATTTAAACCAGTTATCTTAATAATGTGATTACCAACGATATCATAATTATTACCATTAGTATAAGTTACATTATCAATCTCAACAGACTCATAACTATTAAGAATGTCAAATGAGGCGTTAAAATGATTTTTTTCTAATGTATTTTCATATACAAAATCAGGAGTAATCACAAAATGAATTTCTTCATTATATCCAGCTTCACCAATAATAGTTACTGTATGATTACCAATAGTTTTGACTAATGAGTCATCATATAGTGCACCATCTAGATAAATAGTCGCATTAGGAATTGTGACATGTAATTGATGGAATGAATCATTATCTTTAAATGTTGCAAGATAATCATTTCTAAACACATATTTGTTGTAATAACTATTAGTACCAAATACTTCTAATGTATAATTACCAACATTAGAAATCTTGGTGTTAGAAATGTAATCACTACCATTTAGACGTAATTTAGCATGTGGTACATTGATAAATAATGTCTCGTTCTTATAAACAGCATTATTTTCAATTCCCATCACAATTTCACTAACAGTAATATCAAATACCTCACTAGCATTTAAACCTTCAAATTTAATTGAGTGGTTTCCTACTGTATTTAACAAATAATTATTATTTACTTCTTCGCCATCAACATAGATATTAGCGTTAGCATTAATTCTAACTTGTTCATTATATTTAGCATTATCAAAGATATTAGTATCAAGTTCAATATATACAAAATAATCATGTGAATAATTAACTCCACTAATTGTGATCTTATGATAACCATAATAATCAATTAGTGTATTACTATATTTGTTGCCATCTAAATATAATTTATAATCAAGATCTTTATTGAATATAGCAACTACCTTATCATTAACTTTATAGCTGTTAATTTTAGCATCTGTTAAAGAATCATATAATTTAGTACCTTGGCTAGTTTCATTAATATTAACCAAGTAAGTCTTTACTACATTATTGTAATCTATAGTTTTAACAATATTATTACCAATAGTATTAATCGTTAATGGTAAATTAACTAATGAGTCATTCAAATAAATTTCTTTATAACCTAGATTACTTGATTCACTTAATACACATGATGCTGTCTTATTACTGATTGATTCAATTTGTTGATCATCAAGTAATAAATCACTTCTCAATTCAAATTTATAACTAGATTTATAACCATTTACACCATAAATATCTAATTCATATTTACCTTTAGTATTTAATTCACTAAAGTCATAATCTTCACCATTCAATGTAGCACGACTAATTTTAGATGATGTTAATGGAGTGATTGAAGAAGTTGAATCACTAACATTATTTACTACTTCTTTAACAACAATATTATAAATAACCTCTTCATTACTATTACCAATAAACTTAACCATGTGATTACCAATAGTATCTAAATCGGACATATTGTTATCAATAATTACTCTAGCATTAGATTCAAATTCACACTTATTTTTATAACTAGCACCATTTTTTAAATCTGTCACTAAGTTAATATCAAAATAATATGTATTATTGTAATCAACACCACTTATAACAATTTTGTGTAATCCAAATGAATTTACTAAATCATTTTTAAAATATGGATTATCATCAAGTGTTAATGAATATTTTAAAGTATCTCCAAATGTTACTTTGTTGAAATCTAATGAATTTAGATAAGCCTTAGATTTTGAATCATAGATAGTATCTGAAGGTGTTTCAAGAATAGTTACTTTAATATTCTCTCTGTAATCACCTTCACCAATTAATGTAATAATATTATTACCAATTGTATCAATAAAGTTTGTAGTAGTTTTATTTCCGTTAACTAAAACATCACCTAAAATTACATCATTTGAATTCTTGAATGTGACAATATTATTATAAGAATCCTTTAATTCATCTGAATTAAATAAAAGACTTGATTCAATCACAAAATCATAACTCTTAACATAATTACCTAAACCCTGAATTTCAAAATGATATCTACCAATTTTATAGATAGTTTCATAATTATATTCTTCGCCATTTAAATATGTCTTAGCTTCAAGTGAATTATTGATAAATTTAGGACTAACTTGAGTGTTGTATTTTTGACTAGCTACATCACTTACATTAGCTTCAATAACGAAATTATATGGTGCTGATACATAATCATTTGTACCAATTACATTTAATGTGAAATTACCAACTTTATTAATTGTATCACCACTAGAAATTACAAATTCATCAGCTTGTCCTTTGTTTATTACAAGGCTCTTAGCATCAGGAACTACAATAGTTCTTTGTGAATCATAAGTTCCATTATTTGAAATGCCTGAAACATTTTCAAAAATTGTGAATGTGTAATACTTGTCATCCTTAACATTTTCAAGTCCATGAACAAATAATGTGTGGGTACCAACAACACTATATTCATCCCCAGAATTATACTTGATTCCGTCGATAAACATTTCAACACCACTAGCTTTGATTACAGCTTTAGTTTGATATTCTTCAGATATACCTTCAATCAAATAATTAATTGTAAAATTATATATTTTCTTGTAGTCATTAACACCAATAACTGTGATTTCATAATCACCAACTGTATCAAATAATCCAAGCTCCTTTGATTCTCCATTTACTAGAACATCTTTAGCCACACCATTTAATGATAATCTGACTGACGAATCGAAAGATTCCTTGAAATTATTAATTGAACCATCTACAGTTATTACAAATTCATATGTAGATTCATTATCAAATGATTTTAATAGACACTTATTGTTACCAATTGTGTTTACAATTTCATTTAAAGAAACCTCATTTTCATTTACAAATAATCTACCATTCGCTTTAGTAAATATTAATAAATTAAGATTATCAAATTTATATTCAACATTTTCTTCAATGAAACAATAATAATCATTTTGATAGTCAACGCCTTTAATGCTGATTTTGTGGTATCCGAATGCTTCTACAACTTGATTATTGTATAATACATCATCTAAATAAATGTCATACAACAAGTCTTGATTAAAGGTTGGAATATTACTTGAAATACTAAACTTATTTTCAAAAGCGCTAGCCTTAGTAGTGAATAGAGGCATTGAGTCTTTGTTTATAGTTTCTGTAATAAGAACTTCTTCTACATGTTCATTTAAATTTACATCTGTAAATACTACTTTATTATTACCTACAGTATTAACTTGATATGGTAATTCTACAGATGTACCATTTACTGAAACATCAAGGAATTTTAAAGTATTTGAAGTCAAAGATATTGTAACAATATCACTTGCATTATTTAAAACATTAATATCGCTGGTTAAACTAAATTTATATTCAGAAGATACATAATCATTTTCACCATAAATTTGAAGTGTGTATTGACCAACAAGTGATACTATTGTACCAACAGTATAATCTTCACCATTCAATTTAGCACCTGTGATATTACCATAAATTAGAGGAATAAATTCTTCATTAGAATCAGTGACTAAAACATTTTCTTTAACAACGACATTTAAATCCACTTCTTCACCATCAAAGCTAATCAATGATACCATATGATTACCGACTTTGTTGATAATTTTAGACTCTTGCAAGTCAACATAAGTTTCTTTAGCATTAGTTTCAATTTCTTTATTTAGAATATAAATATCATTATCTTCTACATTCTTTAACAAATTAATATGTAGATAATAAGTTGTCTTATAATTAGCACCAACTACTGTTATTTCATGTGTTCCCCAAACAGTGATTGAATCATTCTTTGTGTAGGAATTACCATCTAGCAATAGAGTGTATACTAAATCATCACCACAAGTGACACTCGCTTTATCTACACTATATTCTATAGCTTTAGCTTTAGAATCATATGCTCCATTAATTGTTTCTAAAATATCAATTGTATAATTTGTAATATTACCATTTGCATCTTTTGATACTAACTTGTTATTTCCAATTGTATTTACCTTAAATGGTAATTCAATATTTTTACCATTTAATAAAAGTGAATCAAATACTAAATCCGAATCATATTCAATTGTAACAGCCTTATCAGATGTAGAATTTACATTCTTAATTTCACCAAGCAAATCAAAAGTGTAAATGTTTGAATAATTCTTTCCACTTACTTTCAAAGTATAAGAACCAATCTTATTAACCTTATCGCCACTATTAAAAGACTTACCATTTAATTCAATTTCAATACCATTACCATTTACTACAGGAGAAATAGAACTTGTATAAATTTTACCATTTTCAAAATTAGAAATAGTTTCACGAACTAATACATTCTTAGTTATTTCTTCACCAAATCCCTTGAATGTAACCTTATGATTACCAATTGTATCAATTAAAGAATCACTATTTATTCCATCTACTAATACACTACTAGCATTTGATTTGAAAGAAGCATGAAGTAAATACTCATTGTCTAAGTCATCTACTAATTCAACATATGCATAATATGGCTTAGATTCATAATCATGACCTTTTACTACAATTTCATGGTAACCATAAGTATTGATTAAATCTTTTTGATTATATGTCTTACCATCAACAAGCACTTGATACACAAGATTATCTTGGAATTTAGCAACAACTTCATCAATAGTATAAGAATTAGCTTTAGCTTTTTCTTTTGATAGATATAGTGTGGAACCTGTTGTCTCTTCTAAAATAATGATCTCATATGAATCGATTACCCCATTCTTGTTGTAAGCTTTTAAGATATGTTTACCAATTTCATTTAATTCATAGTTGTCAATTTCAATCTCTTTATCATCTAATTCATATTTAACATATGATAAATTTCCATATTGACTTAACGAAACATTAGTTTTCTTTTCAACCTTAGAATCAAGATTATTCATATTATCTTGAATTGGGCTCTTTAATGTAAATGAATAAGTATTCTTATAACCATTTTCACCATTTATTATTAATGTATAAGTACCAATTTGATCAATTGTTTCACCATTATAAGCACTTGTAACTGTTTTTGATTGAGTTTCATAGCTTAATAAGGCATTTGCTACCTTTCCTTTTATTACAGGAGTAATAGCCATATCACTAGATGTAGCATTAAGTACTTCTTCTTGAATCACAACGTTCTTACTAATCTTTTTATTACCAACACCATTGAATGTTACTATGTATTTACCAACATTATTTAAAGTATTATCGCTAGAATTAATAACGGTTGATAAAGCGTTAGATTTTACTTCATATGATAATGAATATGCAGTATCATCTAGGTTGTCAATCAAATTTATCATGAAATAATAAACATTTTGATAATCGATACCTTTTATTACAACCTTATGCATACCATATGTTGTGATATTTTTGGCATTAGCATCATCTTCATTTAATTCTAGTGTATATATTAATTCATTTCCAAAATCAAATGATAAAGAGTCTACACTATTAGCTAAAGCTTCATTTTCAGTCTTATAAATAGGGTTACCACTATTAGTTTCTTTAATAAAGATAGTATATGTTTCTTTTAAATTATTACCTATTAAAACTAATGTATTCTTACCAAGAGTATTAAATTTAGTATTCAATACGTATTCTTTACCATTTAGTGTGCTAGAAAGAACATTCACTTTAGTAGTATTAGCTTTAACACTAGTTGTATATTCATTTTTGATTGTATCATCATTAAATAAGACATCGCTTGAAATAGTGATTACATACTTAGTCAAATTACCAAAATAATCTTCAAGAACTAGATTATATAAACCCAATGTATCCAAAGTAGGTAATGTTTCAATATTTACATCATCTAATTTTATACTCTTGTAATTTGACATATATTTCTTAGTCAAAGAAATAGTATCAGAAATTTTTAATCCACTAGTAAGGATTTGATTATTATTTCCAGCAGTATAATCAATTTCATTTTCAATATCAAAACGATACACATTAGTATAATCATTGTTACCATAAACAATTACTACATATGAACCAACAATATCAAAAGAACTATTTGATTTTATTTCAGTTTCAGCACTGTCTAACTTGTTCTCAGATAAACTCAACTTATTCATCTTTTCACAAGTGATGACTATTTTTTGATTATATGTCTTTTCTGGGCTAACACCATTTATCTTAAGATTATCTTTAAGTCTGAACATATAAGTGGCTTCATATTTATTAGTACCACTTACGACTAACTTATAATTACCAATTTCGTCAACTAATACACTAGTCTCTAAAGAGTCAGCATTAAAATTAGTTGAAACACTAGCTTTACCATACATGATAATTGAAACGCTCTTAACCAAATCAATTTCATAAGTATAATCATCAAGTGACAATGATGGTGTATCAAGTGTAGAATTCGCTTTAACTGAGTTAAAGAAAACTTCTTCTTTTACAACAAATTTTAATTCCTTAATATATTTATTACTACCACGAACAAATAAGCTATGGTTACCAACTAAATCAATATTTTTTAAATAATAATTAGTTTCTTTATCTAAATCTAGTGTAGATAATGCAGTTTCATTAGAAGTCTTAAATGTAACATTATTTAGATATGTATATTTATTTGAATAATCAAGTAAAGTAGATGTTGCATCTGATTCATTGACTAATACATTAGTATTGATAACTAAAGTGATTACATAATCAAGGTCATCTAGGTGTACTGTGATGTAGTGGTTACCTACTTCATCGTATAAGACACCTTGGCTAAACTCTTTACTATTCTTATCCATGTCAAAATCATTATATGAAATACCATTACCATCTTTAAATGTGATAGTGGCATTATCAAGGCATACTAGTGATTGGGAATCAGTCTTAGTGCCATTTAATGTAACAACTGGTTTAATGTAGAAATAAATAACTGTATTAGTAGATTCAGTAGTAGTTTCTAAACCATTTAGATTAAATGTAAATGTGAAATAATGCTTACCTACTGTTTTAATTTCTTGATTATCTTTATATATTTCAGTAATTCTATTTGTATTGTTATCAGTTAATGGGAATGTTAAATTAACTGAAACACCATACATATTAAATTCAAATGAGTGACCATTAAAATAAACCGCTGCAATATTAATTACTTTACTGTCAATGATAATGTAGTTGATTATTTTTTCATATCCACCACGAGCATTTATCTTTAATTGATATGTTCCGCTTCCAAGTTTAAGACCTTTTAGTTCTTCAACACCATTTATAGTTTTTAGATTAGAAACATCTTTACCAGTTTCACTAGTTAATTCAAATGATAAATCAGTAATGTTAAATGTGTAATAATCAAATATTGATTGATTACCAATATATGCCTTGGCATTTTCCACATTTAACTTAGGTGAAATAATAAAATCAATTGTTTCATCATCTAAAAGTAATTGATATTTACCAATAACATCTAGTCTATAACCAGATTTAAAATCTTCTACATTTATAACATTATCATTATAAACATAAGTTAGACTTGCTGTCTCATAGCCTGCAAATAAGATTATTTTTGAATCAAAGAATTCATCACCATCTTTAATGTTGACACCCTTTTTAATTTCAAAATTATAAGTAACTTTATATGTACCTTTTTCACTATCAAAAGTTTCATTTCTTAAATTTTTACTGTTTTGATATCCTTTATAATAAATATTTAATTCATATTTTCCGGCTTTAGAAATTGTTTGTCCACTAATGTATTCTGCAGTTTCAGTGCCATTCGAAATAGTCATGTAGTTACCACAAACTGCAGGAATTACACCATGATCAAATATTTGATTAGTTTCTGTAACATTTAATTCTTCTGGTAAAACATAGAATTCGATAGTCTTAACTAATTCATTTGATTCATTATAGATTTCAAATTTATAGTCGCCCGCTTCTTTAACCTCTTGACCAAGTTCATATGCTTCTTTATTTAATTTAAATTTACCACCAGAAACTACAGGTAGAACTGAACCAATATATTCTTTCTTATCAACTAAATTACATAAAGGAGTTATATAGAAATTTATTGTAACTTGGTAATTAGATTCACCAAATAAAGTTAAACTATTATTACCAGGATTGTATGTTTCAAATCCAGAATAGATTTTATGATTATTTAATATAGCATTAGCAGCATTACCAGTCCATGATAATGTAGTATGTTGAGTTTTATTGACGCTATTAAATTTATTAATAACTGTTTCACCATCTATTTTTTTTGAATAAGTGACAGGAATATTATCTGAAACATTTACTTTAGTTGTATCAATGTAAATAGTTGGGTTAATTGTAAAAGTATAGCTTGTAACCAGTTTATCATCTAATCCATATACTTCTAGTGTGTAGTCACCAAATGAGTCAATAGTTTCTCCTGATGCAAATTCCTTACCATTTAATTTAACATTTAAGTTTGATAAACTTTCAAATGTAATTTTAGGAGCATCTAGAGTTTCATATTGAGTACCACTTACTAAACCTTCTATATCAAATACATTTAAGTTATATGTTTTAACAATACCATTATCTAAAGTAACTACTAATGTATTTAAACCTTTCTTAGTAAGACTAAATCCGGTAGTTACTTCTTCACCATTAAGTAAAGCACTACCTTCGAAATCAATAATGTCCCCTAATAAATAAATATCATTATTAACTAAAGGTAATGTTTCGGTTCTTGTATATGTAATACCATTTATATGAAGCTTAACTTCATATAAATATACATTTTCTCCTTTATTAACACTATACAAGATTGAATCTTCTAAATTTTTAGAAATAACTTCATTATTACCATTTAAATCATATGATGTTAAGTCGTCATATACCAATTTAGAATCATTATTAATTTCTTTAATAGCATCTTTAATATTAATATTTGAAATATTAGAAACCTTATTTAATGATGATTCATAATATGATACTTCACCATTTTCAAATTTTATATTTGTATTCTTTAAAGGAAGTGTCTTAACTAATTCATTTGATTCATTATATAAATAAATTGAATTTAAGTCTGATAATGCAAGATTATCTAGATAAGAAACTTCTTTATATGTTCCTTCAATAGTTCTAGTATTTTCACCATTTACTAAATAAGTCTTGGCATCATCAAGTATAACAAGTTCTTTTTGAGAAACTAATTTAGCACTATTTGACACTTCAAATAAAGTTGTTATATTTTCAAAATCTGAAGCTTTTACTAAATTTGAGTTAGCAATTGTATAAATATTATTTTCAAAAACAACAGCTTGAGTTAAATCAATATTTACTGCAATAGTTTCCTCTTCAAAAGTATCAGATAACTTAATTAATGTTGTAGCATTTTCAACTAAATATAAATTATTTTTAAAATATAAAGAATTTAGAACAGCAGTCTCTGTTGTAACTTCTTTTACAATTTCTAAGTTTTTGTCAAGGATATAAGTTGTGTTTGCCTCACCACTTACGCTTAAAACCAAAAAATCATTTAAAACATTTACAAAATTTAATGTTAAATCTTTATCAAATGACTTAACTAATCCGTTATATTTTAAAGTCAAAGAGTCTTTAAAGGAAACAAAAATATTATGATTTAAGTCTACATAATCATAGTTATTTTCATCAATTGTTTCTAGCTTATATTCAAGCTTTTCTTCAAATTCATCTCTACTTATTTCATTTAGTTTTGATCTATCCAAATTAAGTGATGCGATAGCTTCATCAGATAGATTTGACGAAATTGAATAATAATTTGTTGAATCACTTTCACTTGCTAAAGTTTTAAATTCAGCAAAAAAGAATAATACCGCTATCAGTATTACTGTAATAATTTTTTTAAATTTTCTCATATACTATACCTTTTTAATTTTTAATTTTTTTCATTAAATAAGAGTTTAATTGATACCAATCAAAAAATCAAGAATATTATTAAAAAAAGTCCCCTAAAGGACTTTTTTAGCTTAATATTTTTTAGAGTTTGCACGCATAGCATTTAAAATAGCAATAATCGCAACACCAACATCTCCGAATACAGATAACCACATATTTGCCACACCAAAGGCTGCAAGAATTAAAATTAATACTTTAATACATAATGCAAATATAATATTCTCGTATACAATTCTCATAGTCTTTCTAGCAACCTTTTTAGCTGTTACGATACTCTTTAAATCATCATGCATCAAAACGATATCACTCGCTTCTATTGCTGCATCACTTCCGACACCACCCATTGAAATACCAATATCAGATTTCATAATTACAGGGGCGTCATTAATTCCATCACCTACGAAACATAATAATTCATTTTCTTTTTTATCTTTTAATAAGTTATCTACTTCTTCAACTTTATTTTGTGGAAGCAAGTTTGATTTAAATTCAGTCAAGCCAATCTCTTTTGCAACATTAGACGCAATCTTTTCATTATCTCCTGTCAACATAATTGTACGAGATCCAATAGAATTTAGATAAGCAACAGTATCTTTTGCATCTTCTTTAATTTCGTCTTCAATTAAAATATAACCAATATAATTACCATTATGAGCTACATAAACGATAGTGCCAGGGTCTATCACTTCTTTAGCATAAACATTAAACATTTGAAGTAACTTTAAGTTACCTGCCAAAATGGTATCTTTACCTTTTGTCGCCTTAATACCTTTACCTGCAATGTTTTCTAAGGAATATCCAAAATTTTCCACCTTATTAGCTTCTAAATATCTATTCTTAATAGAGATAGCAATAGGATGATTAGATGCTTCTTCGGCAATATATGCTAATTTTAAAATATCTTCATTTGTTTCATTATAGATTTTTTTAATCGCAAAGTTTCCTTTAGTTAATGTACCTGTTTTGTCAAACACAAATACACTAGCCTTATTGAAACGCTCTAAATGAATTGAGCCTTTAATTAAAACACCATTTCTACTTGCGCCACCAAGTCCTGAGAAAAAAGACATAGGTACACTAATCACAAGTGCACATGGACATGAAACAACAAGAAAAGATAAAGCTCTGTAAATCCAAGTGTGGAAAGTTAACCAGTTATTATCTTTAAATCCAATAAATAGTGGTGGAATAACCGCAAGAAGAATTGCAAGTATTACCACAATAGGAGTGTAATATTTAGCAAATTTAGAGATAAAAGCTTCAGATTCTGACTTTTCATTACTAGCATTTTCAACTAAATCAAGAATTTTTGATACTGTTGACTGTCCAAACTCTTTCGTTGTCTTTACTAATATTGTCTTCGTTAAATTAACAGTACCACTTAATACATTATCTCCTTCAATAACATCTTGTGGCAATGATTCACCAGTTAAAGCTTTTGTATCTAGAGTTGTATCACCACTAATAATTACTCCATCAAGTGGAATCTTTTCACCTGGCTTAATTTGAATGATATCACCAACTGCTACATCAGAAGGGTCTACCATCTCAAATGTTTCTCCTTTTTGCAAATTAGCATAATCAGGACGAATATCCATCAAATCTTTAATAGATTTTCTTGATTTACCTGCTGCATAACCTTGGAACCATTCTCCAACTTGATAAAATAATAATACTGCACAAGCTTCATCAAATCCTTCAGGTTCTCCTGTAGAAATACCAGTGTAAATACCAAGTCCGAAAGCTCCTAGGGTCGCAATAGCCATTAAGAAGTTTTCGTCAAACACTTGACCATGCACAATATTAATAAAGCTCTTCTTTAATACATCATGTCCAATATATACATATATTAAAAAATATAATCCAAATGGTAATAAAAATCCAACCTTGTCATTATTAACAAGACTAGCTAACCCCTTAGGAAAGGTATTACCGAATCCATTCTTCAACACTAAATTTGTAATTAGAACAATTAAAAATAAGCATAAAGATATGATTATTCTCTTTAAATTTCTTTTCAACTTCTTACTCATATATTTCTCCTTTAGTTGAACAAGTATTCAACTATTTCTCAAAAATTAATAGCGCTATGCGCTATCAATTAATCATTTATTTCAAAATCAGGTTCAACCTTTTTAGCAGCCTTTAAAACTTTCTTTAAAACATCTTCAGATTCGCTATCAAGAATCATTTTTTGAGTCATGTAATTGATTTTACAATCATTTACTCCATCAACTTTCTTAATAGCTTCTTCACATTTTAATGCACATGCTGCGCAATCAACTTCAATATCATATGTTTTCTTCATAAATAATTTCTCTCCTATTTATCTTCTCTTATATGTTCTAAGCCATACTTAAATATTGTAGAAATATGATCATCATCAAATGAATAATATACTTCTTTACCATCTTTTCTAGCTTTAACCAACTTAGCATCACGTAATATTCTTAGCTGATGGCTTACTGCAGACTTTTGCATATTCACACATTCACAAATATCCGTAACATTAAGCTCATTCTCTTCTATTGTATATAAAATTTTACTTCTAGTTGGGTCACCTAACACCTTAAACAGATTAGATACTTCTTCTATTTCGTGTTCATTTGGCATTGATACCTTTATATCCTCTAAAGACATATTATCAACTCCTTACGTCCTTATTATAGTCACAGTTGAATAGTTTGTCAACTGTTTAACTGTATTATATTAAAAAAGCCCAGAAGGGCTTTTGTTATAACAATTCAATATTATGTTCTTTTAAGGCTTTTATATCTTCCTCAGGCCAAATAGAAGCTTGAACTTCACCGATATGAGCTTTCTTTAGCATATACATACAAAGTCTTGATTGTCCAATTCCACCGCCAATAGTAAGTGGTAAAACATCATTTAAGATATCTTGGCAATATGGTGTATTAATCTTATCATAATCCTTATGTTCTTTTAATTGCTTAACTAATGACTTAGCATCTACTCTAATACCCATACTAGATAATTCAAACGCGATATCTAATACATCATAATATACTAGGATATCACCATTTAATTTCCAATCATCATAGTCAGGAGCTCTACCATCATGTGGCTTTCCTGATTTAAGCTTAGAGCCTATTTGCATCAAGAATACTGCCTTATGTAATTTAGTAATTTCATATTCTCTTTGACTAGGCTCAAGATTTGGATACATATTTTCAAGTTCTTGGGTAGTAATAAAGAAAATATCTTTTGGCAAATCATGTTTAATACCATATTTCTTTTCAATCATTTGCGCTAATTGTCTAATAGTCAAATAAATTTGTTTAACAGTCTTCTTTAAATATTTTCTAGTTCTATCCTTCTTTGTGATAATCTTTTCCCAATCCCATTGATCCACATAAGCAGAATGAATAGAGTCTAAATCTTCATCACGACGAATTGCGTTCATATTTGTATATAAACCGCAACCTTCTGAAAAACCATATTTATGTAGTGCATTACGCTTCCACTTAGCTAATGATTGAACAATTTCAACATCTTCTAAAATATTTTTAACATCAAAATTAACTCTACGTTCAACGCCATTTAAATTGTCGTTCAATCCTGTTGAAGGGAAGACAAAAAGTGGAGCACTGACACGAGTTAAATTTAATTTCTTGCATAATTTTCTTTCAAAATTATCTCTAGTATATTTGATAGCTTCTTCTGTTTCTAATACAGATAGCTTAGATTTATAATTTTCTGGTAATAATAAACGTTTCATTTTTTCACCCTTTTTTTCCTATATTATATCATAAAAGAATATCAGCATATATAAATATTTAAAACCAATATAAATAAATAGAAGTGGGTCCCCACTTCTATCATATTATTTGGTTTTATTTATGCTTAAACAATACATAATAATTGGCACTAACCCCATACCACTATCTATCTTATTTTTAATATCATCCTCATAACCATCGGGTACATATTGACTAACTTTAGACCACAACATTTTTTTAGTAAGTCTTGAGTCTAAATCAAATGGTACGATATCACTTGTACGCTCTAACCACTTTAAAGTCTCATATCTCATATCCGCTATAATCTCTTTATACTTAGGATTATCAATTTGATTAAATAATTCAAAAGGATCATTTATCAGATCATAGAATTCATCTTTAGTGTGACTTCTTGAAACATATTTATATTCCTTATTCCTACACATGATACCTTTGTCATGCAATTTATCATCTTTTTGAGCAATCTTTTTAGGATAATATTCATTATTAGGGCTTGTACCATTAGGACCATCCGAATGATATTCATCTGCCCAAGTTTCACCTGGCTCTCTACCGCCTTCTGAGAAAACATAATCTCTACCACAAACATCCTTGTTTGCAATATTGGCTACCAAGTTTCGTCCAAAGTTTGTGTGTGTTTCTTTTGTACCAGAGATATCTAGACAAGTCTTATAAAAATCAACAAGTTCAACTAATGAATCATTGACACCAGGACTAACTTTATACTCTTTAGGGAGTTTAACCACAAATGGTACATTAGTTAAACAATCTTCAAAACTATTCTGACACTTTTCCACAAGAGAATAATCTCCAGTAAAATCTCCATGATCACTAAAAAAGAAAATTGCTGAATCATCATAAGTATTAGTTTCTTTTAAAGCTTTAACAATTTTCCCAAATTGATAATCAACTTTCATACACATACCAAGATATGTCGCACGAAGCTCATTATAATCATCTTCTGTATAGTCAGACATCTTCTCTTCTTTATTTATTGCATAAAGAATTGGAGCCTTATCCAAAGTATCACTTAATTTAATACGCATTTTAAGTTTAGTTCTATCAATTGCACTAAAATAAGGATTCTCAACTTGATATGGTACATGTGGATAAAATAAACCAAGGAAGATACAAAGAGGTCTATCATCAAGAGGATTTTTAATACGTTCAATAGCTGCGTCTATAGCTTGGTCATCAGCTGAATAATTCAAACCATTCTCATCCACACCAAGTTCTCCTTTAAAATGAGAATAAAAATTTTTATCCCCCATTTCTAACTTCCTATCAACTTTTGGTCCTGGCGCTCTTTTAGTTGGATCATTGTAATAAATCTCATCAGCTAAAGATTCAGTCCAACCATCATATTGACCAGCAGTTAAATCATTTCTATCATTCATCCAAACATAGTATCCACTATCTTTTAATTCTTTAAGAAGACTAGACTCACCAGGACGAAGTAAATACGACATAGTTCTATGTCCGTTCGTATGTGGATATAGTCCTGTCATAAAGCTACATCTGCTAGGAACACATACAGGATTTTGACAAAATGCATTAGAAAAGCTAACCGCATCATTTTTTATAATATCATCAAGATTTGGAGTGTGACTAGCCTCATTTCCTAAATGATGTAATGAATCAGCTCGCATTTCATCAGGATTAAAAATAATAATCGTAGGTCTTTTTTTCATACTATTCCTTTCTTTCTAGTTTATTTTTATTATATCTTATTTTTGATTTTTTTTCACAAATAGTTTATCATTTAATAAAGGTGATAATATGAAATCCGCTTCTATTTTAATTAAACCAGCTAGTGGTTTATGTAACCTAAATTGTAAATATTGCTTCTACAAAGATGAAATGTCAAACCGAAAAACTAATTCTTATGGTTTTATTAATAAGACCACTACATCAAACATATTAGATAAATTTTTGAATATCAAAGATTTAACTAATTTAACTATTGCATTTCAAGGTGGAGAACCAACCTTGATTGGACTTGATTATTACAAAGAATTTGTTAAACTAGCTAATGATAAAAACTTCAATAATGTTAATATTTACTACACAATTCAAACAAATGCCACACTATTAAATGAAGAATTTGTAAAATTCTTTAGTGAGAACAATTTTTTAGTCGGTGTATCGCTTGATGGTATCAAAAATACAAATGATTTATATAGACTTGATAACAATAATAAACCTGTTTATGATTCAATTTTAAACGGGATTAACTTACTTAAAAAATATAATGTATCGTTCAATATTTTAACTGTAATTACTAAAGATGTATCTAAAAACATTAATACTATATACAAGTTTTATAAAGATAATAATTTTAAATATACACAATATATCCCTGTTCTAAATAAGTTTAATAACTCCATGTGCTCATATTCATTAACGCCCCATGATTACACTATTTTTTTACAAAAATTATTTGATTTATATTACAAAGACATTATAAATAATAATTATGTCTACAATAGATATTTTGAAAATCTAATTTGTTTAATCTTAAATATAAATCCAGAAGATTGTTCGCTAAATGGCCATTGTTCAATTCAATTTGTAATCGAAGCCAATGGTAATGTCTATCCTTGCGACTTCTATTGCTTAGACAAATACTTATTAGGAAATATAAACACAAATACAGTGGAAGAACTATTAAAAGAAAAAGCTATAGATTTCATTAAAGAATCATCAAATTTAAATACTAAATGTACCACATGCAAATATTTTAAATTATGCCGTTCAGGTTGTAAAAGATATAAAGATGGCATAAACAGGAACTATTATTGTTCTAGCTTCATTAAGTTTTTTGATATGAATTTAGATAGACTTATAGAATTATCTAGGATTTTACCTCAAATTAAAAGAAACGTCTAAGACGTTTTTTTAATTTCTTAATTTATAATCATCAAGTTTATAAATCAAATCACTCTGTTCATTAAGTTTTAAGATAGGATATTCATCATATGTCCTACTTAAATATCCATCATTTACTAAATTTGAAATAACATTCTTAACATCATTAATTGAATGAATTGTTTTATTATAGGTCTTAATTTTATTTAAATATCTCTTCTTAATACTTTGATCCTTACTTCCGCTTATAATCTTTGAAATGATTTGACTACCATATCTTTCTTGTGTCAGTTTTATTGTATCAATCACAAGCTTAGCTTCTTTTAAGTAATCATGTGTCTTTGTATATTTCAAGCAATTTGAGCAATTATTACAGTAAGACATAAATAATTCTCCAAAGTGAGATACCATATATTCATGCAAACATCTTTTAGTTGTCGCAAATCCTACAACTTCCCTTAACTTTTCTCTTTTAACTTTCTTTAATATTTTCTTTTTATCATCATCAATATCTAAATCATCAACTAATGAAATAAAATATTCATTATTTTTTAAATCACTCATATTATATATAAGAGCACATTTGCTACTCTTATTATCTCTTCCAGCTCTACCAATCTCCTGAGATAAATCTTCTAAAGACATAGGAAATGAATATACTACAACAAGTCTTACATTTTCTTTATCAATACCAGTACCAAACGCACTAGTTGCAACCATTAAATTAACTTTGCCAGACATAAATAAATCTTGATAATATTCTTTAACATCATTATCAAGTCCACCATGATATAGGCCAACATTATAATCTAGCCTCTTTAGTTTATAATATAGTTCTTCTGCATTTCTACGAGTCAAAGTATAAATAATGCCACACTCATTCTTAAATGGTTCAATTACCTTAATCAAATCACTGAATTTATCATTTGACTCAATCGTTTCATAAAATAAATTTTTTCTATCAAAACCAAATTTAAATATCTTAAAATTAAGTTTCGTAACATTCTTAATATCATTTATTACAGAAACACTTGCGGTAGCAGTAAATGCTGATACAACAGGAATTGACTCAAATATTTTTATAAATTCACCTATTTCACTATATTCAACTCTAAAATCATATCCATACAAAGAAATTGAGTGAGCTTCATCAAGAACTATTTGACTGACTTTAACTGATTTAATTATTTCAACAAAATATTTATTTTTAAACCTTTCTGGTGACACATATAAAAACTTTAGGGAATTCGCTCTTATTTCTTCTAATACACTATTTTGTTCATGAAATGATAAACTAGAATTTAAGAATCTAGCGTTTATCATATGTTTTCTTAAATTATTAACTTGATCTACCATTAAACTTATCAACGGTGAAATTACAATAGTTAGTCCATCCATACATAATCCTGGAATTTGAAAACATAATGATTTTCCACCACCAGTTGGTAAAATAGCCAATGTGTTTTCTCCTTTAATAATTGAATCAATTATTTCTTCTTGACCATCCCTAAAAGTATCATAATTAAAATATTTCTTTAAAGCTTCATACTTATCCATAAAAAAACACCTCTTACTAGAAAATAGTAAGAAGTGTTTATTTTTTCTCATTAATTAACTAAATTATTAGTGCTAGAATCATTATTAAAGAAACTTGTTTGATAATCAATCATATCAAACTCATCCAATAATTGAGTTAAAGATTCGATATAATATTTTTTTAAAGGAAAAGAATTATTAGTAATAAAATCAATAACATCTTGATGAGTAGTATGCGTTTCTAAATAATTTAGATATTCTTCTTTGCTAACCTCATGATGTTCTTTTGACTCAATATCAGTTAAATCATCATTTTCATAAAATGTATATCCACATTCTTTACAAACAACTTTTCTACCATGAAGTGTATAGAACACTTTCTCTTCTTCAGACATTTCTTCATCTAAATTTAATTTTTTAACAAGATTAACAAGGTCTTCTGGTAAAGCTGCTATACCTGTCAAATTAAGAACATTCTTGATTTTTTGCCTAGATTGAATTGGATCAATGAATAAAAGATCTGTTGATTTACAAATTGGGCAGTGTTTACACATAATATTCTCCTTAAAGACAAAGAAGATTCAGACTTACTCTGAATCATCTTCCTTTTTATACTCTTCAACTTCTTCATCAGTTGCATCTGTAATTGTAAGACGAACTTTTTCAATTCTTCTTTCATCAACGACAATAACTTCAAAAAGTAGTTTTTTAGCATAATCTTGATATTGACCATCTTCATCTTCTTGAGTGTAAGATGCAATATAGGTCATTTTATCTCCTGGCTTAGGTAATTCTTCTTGGGATTCAAAAATCCAAGATGAAACTTTAGTCTCGTCAGGAGCATCACCGATATCAAGTTTGTCAAATAATTCATCGACATCACAATCACCATCAACAATATATTGATTATCTTTGATTTTATGAATCATTGAATATTTAACAGAACCTTCATCGTGTTCGTCATATATTTCACCAACAAGTTCTTCTAATGCATCTTCCATTGTGACAAGACCAAGAGTATCGTTATACTCACCTGAGACAATAGCCATATGCATCTTAGAAATTTGTAATTCTTTTATAAGTCTATCAACGGTCATAGTCTTGTTAACAAATTTAGCCTTACGCATACAAGACTCAATAGTAACATCATTTGTACCTGCAAGTAGAGCACTAAAGAAATCACGCTCGTATAAAATACCTACGATATGATCCTTATCTTCTTTATAAACTGGTATACGAGAATAATGATTCTCAAAGAATAGCTGCTTAGCCTCATCAATTGTAGACTCAACATCTAACGCTACCATATCTACACGTGGAACCATAATATCTTCAACTGTTTGATCATTTAAGTCAAAAACATTCTTAATCATTTCACGTTCATCAGCTTCAATAGAACCTTCTTCTTCCATTGTATCAAGAATAGAACCAAGCTCATCCTCATCAACACGAGGTTCAGTTTCACTCTTTCTACCTGTTATAATCTTTTGTAAAAATCTAAATGGTATAACTATAGGGTAAATAATATAACTTAATAACCATATAACAGGAGCTACTATTAAAGAAACCTTTTCATTATATTTTTTTCCAATTGTCTTTGGTAAAATCTCACCAAAGATTAAAAGGACAACTGTCATAATGATGGTAGCATAAAGATTAACCAAACTTTCAGAAGTTTTAACAAAAATTTGCATAAAGAAAGTAACAGCAATAACGCTCATTGCAGTATTTACGATATTATTACCTACAAGAATAGTTGTAAGTATTTTTTCATAATGTTCAATACAGAATAATGCTTTCTTACTACCTGGTTTTCTATCTTCGACAAGAGTTTTAACCTTCGCTTCACTAATTGAAGAAAGCGCAGTTTCACTCATTGAAAAAAATGCTGATAAAATTGTACAAATTATAATAACTATTAATATGCCGACATTTACATGAGCAATTTTAGGCTCAGCAACTATATTGCTTGCTTCGTTAAAGAAGTTAGTAAGTGCCAGCGGCCACGAACCATGATCCAATTTATAATCAAGGCTAGAAGGTGAATGTATATATAAAACAGTCATCTAACACATTCACAGTTCTAGCAAGAATTTCAACTCCTCTAAATAACTTATTGATTTGACTTTTTCTATTAATTAATATTAAGCTCTTGAAACGTAAGAACCATCAATTGTTGAAACAATAATTGATTCATCTTGGTTGATGAACATAGGAACCTTAACTAAGAAACCTGATTCAAGGAATGCATCCTTAGTAGCGTTAGTCTTAGTATCACCCTTAACAGCTGGAGTAGTTTCAGCAACTCTAGCTGTTACCTTATCTGGAAGGTCAATAGTTAAAATTTCATCACCATAGAATTCTACAGAAACTTCCATACCTTCTTGTAAGAAGTTCTTTTCCCATTCAAGACGAGCAGCTGGGATTTCGATTTGTTCATAAGTTTCTGTGTTCATGAATGCATATGCATCACCTGTTGAATAGATGTATTGCATTGGCTTACGGTCGATGAAGCAAAGCTTAAACTTTGAGTCAGAACCCTTTAAAGCAGTTTCCATAATAGAACCAGTTCTAACATTTTTCATCTTAACTCTAACGTAAGCAACCTTATTTTGTAAAACGTGTTGGAATTCCAAAATTTTCATTAAGTTTCCATCGTATTCGATTACGACACCATTTTTTAAATCATTAACATTAATCATAATTAATATCTCCTTGTTTTTTTCGTACGTTCTTTATTATAACACTTATAGAATTTTTTGTAAATATTCCACAGCTTTGATATAAGACTGCTCCTTTAGGTTAGTAATGCATATATCACACACATCTTTAATGTAGTCTATTTTTCTAAAATCGTCCCTATTGAACACATCACTCAAATGTACTTCAACCTTTGGTTTATCAACAATTTCAAGTGCATCTCTAATAGCTACACTTGTATGAGTATAAGCAGCCGGATTGATGATGATTGCATCATAATCAAGCACTTGGATTCTATCAACAATTGCCCCTTCATGATTTGATTGAAAGAACATAAACTCATACATAGGTGCGCTTTCTTTTATCATTTGGTTAATTTCATCAAGAGTTTTAGAACCATAATGTTCCTTAGGCCTTTTACCTAACATATTTAAATTTGGTCCATTAATGACTAATATTTTCATATTTATTTACCACCTTTAAAATCTCTTTTACAGTTTTTGAAACAATTAAAGATTTTACAGTATAATCCTTAAAATAATCATATTTATCTTTTCTAAGATTATACAAAGTTTTAATATCTATTTTTTGAGAGACTGGACGTACACTTGTATCTCGACTTATTCTAAATTCAAGTTCACTAAGTGGGCATTCAAGGTAGATAATAGGACCATTCATATAAGTCTTATTTATCTCTTTCATAACAATTCCACCACCACATGATATAACTTGATTTTGACCATTCATTACATCTTTCAATGCCTTAGTTTCAAGAGTTCTAAACAACTCTTCACCCTCTTTAAAGATATCCGGAATTGATGCATTGTTATCACGTTCTATCTTCTTATCTAAATCTACAAATGTGTAATTTAACGTTTTAGCTAATTCCTTCCCACAAGTAGATTTTCCACTTGCCGGAAGTCCAATCAAATAAATATTCATACTAACTCCTTAAAAATACATCTAAATCTTTAATAATCTCATTAATTGTAGAATCAATATCATTTAAATTAACCAGATAGAAATGAGTATCCATTTGGTTCCTAAACCAAGTCATTTGTCTCTTTGCAAGATGACGACTATTCTTTTTAATCTCATCAACTGCAGTTTCTAAACTTACTTCATGAGATAAATAAGGAAGAAGTTCTTTATATCCAATCGCATTAGGGAATATCGAATCATTTGCAAGACTGCTAACTTCTTCAACTAAACCATCTGAAATCATTTTATCGACACGATTATTGATTCTATCATATAAGACATCTCTGTTTTCCACATTTAAATAAATGATATAGAAATCATAATATGGTTTATGACATCCATTCTCAGAAGTTATAGATTTTCCAGTTGATTCAATTATCTCAAGAGCTCTTAAAACTCTTGTTCTGTTATTTTTATGTATTCTTTCTTTAATTGTAGGATCTTTAGATAACAACAAATTATAAAGTTCTTCATTAGAATAATCTTTATATTTATTTTCAAATTCTAAATCTCTATTTTGCCCCTTGAATTCATAATCATATAAAAGTGATTGAACATATAAACCAGTACCACCGGCTACAATTAGTGGCTTTTCACTTGAATCAATAATGCTACGAGCTCTCTTTTGGAACTCTTCAACATTATATTGCTCTCTTGGATCAAGTTCACTAATTAAATAATGCTTAACACCGCTCATTTCGTCTACTGTAGGTTTAGCACTACCAATATCAAGTTTTTTATATACAGCAACGCTATCAGCTGAAATAATTTCAAATCCGTAGTGCTTTGCAACTTCAATTGAAATCTTAGTTTTACCAATAGCTGTTGGTCCGACAATTGCAATAACTTTTTTCATTACATGATCCTCATAAACATTTTTTCTAAGTCCTTCTTACTATATCTGATGATAGTAGGTCTTCCATGTGGACAAGTGAATGGATTGTTACATTCACGTAATCTTTTAACAAGTGCAGCAACTTCTTCTTTTGAAATAATATGATTAGCTTTAATTGATGCTTTACATGAAATTTGCTTAGAAATGTAGTCTCTATAAGACATAACTTGTAAGTTAAAATTATTCTTAAAATCATTGATAAGATTATGAATAAAATCAGATACATCTTCAAGTCTTACCCAAGTAGGAATTTCTCTTACAAAATATGATTGTGGTCCACTTGGTTCTAGTTTAAATCCAAGAGATTCAAAATTTGGAATCAAATCAGATATCTTATCATATTCAAATTTAGTTAGTTCAACATTTTCACTAACCAACAATTGAATTCTTTCATTCTTTGGGTTGGCAAGAACATTGTAATAATATTCATAATTGATACGTTCAGCAGCAGCATGTTGATCCATAATATACATACCATCTTCTGATTCAAATATTAGATATGTACCATGAATTTGACCAATGTAATTAAGATTTGGAATTCTATCATTACTCTTTCTCATGGCTAGTGGAATGGTCTCTAGATTAGAATCTACATCTTTAACATCTTCATCATTAACGGGTTTTAAATCCACATGATAATTATTTTTTTCTTCATTTAATTCAACACTTGTTTCTTTAAAATCATCACTTTTTTTTGAGGAAACCAAACTTGAAAATGAGAAAATATTTTTGTCATCTTCATCTATTTCTTCAACATTCTTTTTTATAATCTTCTCACCAGCAGATATTTCATTAAAATCTAAAGCTTCATTTAAATCATTTAAAAGAGAAGCTTTTTTATAACCATCTTGATCAACTGCATCAGGAATCAAATTTTCACTAATTAAGATTTTTCTAATATGAGATGTCAATAAACTTGCCATCTCACGTTCATTTGCAATCTTTATAGTCATTTTAGATGGATGAACATTTACATCAATAAGTAATGGGTCAATTGTAATATTTATTAGTGCTATAGGATATCTTCCTTCAGGAATTAATGTCTTGTAAGCTTCGCATACCGCATCATTAATCACATTAGACTTAACGAAACGACCATTAACAATTGTAGTAAGTTCAAGCTTATTTGATCTTGAAATCATATTCTTACCACAAGTTAAATTGACTGAGTAGCCTTCTTCTTTAAAAGAGTCAGTCACAAGATTTCTGGCTACATTTAATCCATATAATTCTCCAAATACTTCAACTATATCATTTGATCCATTAGTCTTATAAATAACTTTTTTATCATTAGTTAGTGTAAATGATAAACCAGGGTTTGCAAGAATAAATTTAGAGATTAAGAATGTGATTGAACCAAGTTCACTCTTTAAACTTTTTAAGTATTTAAGTCTAGCAGGTACATTAAAGAATAAGTTTTCAACCATTATCTTTGTACCACGATTCATCGCACATGGTAAAACTGAAACTAACTTACCTGCATTGTAATTTACATTAGTAGATTCATTTCCATCAGATGTGAACAATGAAAATTTAGAAACTGATGCTATTGAAGGAATAGCTTCACCACGAAAACCTAATGTAGATATTCTAAACAAATCATATTGATTCTTAATCTTACTTGTAGCATGACGAGAAAAACACATCTTTGCATCTTCCTCACTCATACCAGAACCATTGTCAATTACTTCAATAAGTTTAGTACCGGACTCCTGCAAGTTAATTGTTATTTGGCTGGCACCGGCATCGATTGAGTTTTCCACTAATTCTTTGACTACTGATGATGGCTTTTCAACAACCTCACCGGCAGCAATCATATTGGCTAGATGAGTGTCTAGCTGAACAATTTTACTCACAATAAATCACTACTCCTTATATTCATTCTTTTTATCGTATAGGAAGTTTAACGCGTCTCTTCCTGACATATCTTCAAGATTAAGGGCTTCAATTTCGTGTAATAGCTTAATAGCTCTTTCCTCTTCTTTATGTTGAGGATCTTCTTCATATTGATCGAAGTTAAATAAATTCATATTGGCTTCTTTTCTAGTATCTTTTTCTGTCAATATTTCAAGAATCTGATCAGCTCTCTTTAATAATGAACGAGGTAATCCTGCAAGTGAGGCTACATTAATACCATATGATTTATCAACACCACCATCTAAAACTTTATGTAAGAATACAATCTTACCATTTATTTCTTTAGCTTCAACATGGACATTTTTTAAATGAGTTAGTGTCTTAGTCAAGTCACAAAGCTCATGGTAATGTGTTGAGAATAACATCGCACAACCAATCTTTTGATGTACATATTCAATAATAGCTTGCGCAATAGCCATACCATCATATGTAGCTGTACCACGACCAAGTTCATCAAATAGAATTAATGAATCTTTTGTAGCATGAGAAATAGCATAATTAGCTTCAAGCATTTCAACCATGAATGTAGATTGACCACTTAATAAGTCATCACTTGCACCAATACGTGTAAAAATTTGGTCAAAAATCATAATATCACAAATATCTGCTGGTACAAATGAACCTATTTGAGCCATAATGGCAATTAAAGCTAATTCTCTCATAAATGTTGATTTACCAGACATGTTAGGTCCTGTGATAAGCATTTCATTAAATTTATTTAATTCAATATCATTAGCCACAAAATTTTCTTTTAACATTGATTCAACAACAGGATGACGACCTGAGATAATATGTACAGTCCGATTCTTGTTAAATGTAGGACGGACATAATTTCTCTTTAAGGCGTTATCTGCAAGTGAAACTAAGCAATCAATTGTAGACACAATATTTGCAAGATGTTGCAAAGACTTAGAATAACTTTTTGCTAAATCTCTTAATTCTCTGAATAAATCATATTCAAGTTTGATGATTTTATCATTAGAACCTAAAATGATTTGTTCATACTCTTTTAATTCAGGTGTAATGAAACGCTCGGCATTAGCCAAAGTTTGTTTGCGCTCATAATGTCCTTCTTCATTTAAGTTCTCAATTTGACCTTTTGAAACTTCAATATAGTAACCAAAGACTCTATTGTATCCAACGTGCATAGTCTTAATACCAGTACGATCACGTTCAGATTGTTCATAATTTTGAATCCATTCATTACTATTTCTTGAAATTTCTCTGATATTATCAAGTTCTTCGTTATATCCTTCTTTAATCATTCCACCTTCTTTAATTGTTAGAGGTGGTTCGTCAACTAAAGCTTTTTCTAATTGCTCAAATAAAACGTCATGTGTATCTAAAGAATCAGCCAAATCTTTTGATGTAGGAACATTTAATTTAGAAACGTTTTCTTTTAGACTTGGAATATTAGATAAGGACTTTCTTAATTGAACAAGATCACGAGCATTCGCATTACCACAAGAAATTCTACCAATGATACGTTCAAGGTCATAAATGGTTTTTAAACTATTTTTGATATCTTCTTTTACAACATAATCATTCTTTATAGCTTCGACATAATCAAGACGTGAATTGATTTCGTTCATATCTTTTAAAGGTCTATCAAGCCATTTTCTCATCATACGACTACCCATCGCAGTTTGGCAATTATCAAGTAAAGCTAATAAAGAGCCTTGCTTTTGATGCAAACGAAGATTTTCAGTAAGTTCCAAATTACGCTTTGTAAATGGATCAATTCTTAAAAAATCTTCATTTGTATAATATTTAACAGGCTGTAAGTGGGTAATATCTTGCCTTTGAGTTTCAATTAGATAATTAACAAGAAGTCCAATAGGTTTAAAGAACTTTTCTTCAAGTCCATATAAAACATACTTATCTTCATCATTTAATTGAGAATTTTCTTCAACTGAAATTAAAATTTGATAATTAGTCTTTAATTGGTCCAATTGACTAGCATTAAATGTTTTTGAAATAACAATTTCCTTACTATTTAAGTTAATAATTTCATTTAATGCGGTATTTAAGCTCTTAATCTCGGTTAAGTAGATTTCACCTGTTGAAATATCGGCATAGCTTAACACGTAATTATTATCAACCTTTGATAAAGATGAAATATAATTATTTTCTCTATCATTTAAACCAGTATCAACTAATGTACCAGGAGTGATAATTTTCACTACATCTCTTTTTACAAGACCCTTAGCTTGGCTAGGGTCTTCTACTTGTTCTACAATTACAACCTTGTATCCTTTAGATACTAATGTCTTTGCGTAATCCAAATAAGCATGGAAAGGAAGACCACACATAGGTACTCTTTCAGTATAACCTGCATCCTTACCAGTTAATTGTAATTCTAATTCACGAGAAGCAATATATGCGTCATCAAAAAACATTTCATAGAAATCACCAATTCTATAAAACACAATTGAATCCATATATTTTTCTTTACACTCAATATATTGTTGAATCATTGGAGTAAAATATTCTTTTTTTACTTCACTTAATCTCATTTTAAACACCAACTTTTTGAAAAAATTTACTATATTTATTTTATAGTAAATGGCCTTTTTTTACAAGAAAATAGCTAAAAAAAGTCCTAGACGAAGCTAGGACCTTAAGTTAGATTTCATGATTGCAGAAAACTTCTCTTCCGTTTGTAACAGTACTTGATACAGTAATCTTTGACCACTCTTCTTCAGTACCAACGAAATAAATAGTTTTGAATTTTGAGCATCCAGTAAATGCACTATCATTAATTTGAGACATCTTAGTGTTCTTAATGACTATACTTGTTAATTCAGAACAGTTAGCAAACACATTTGATTGTATCATATAAAGATTCTTTGATAATGTTATATCCTTTAAGCTTGTGCATGAGCTAAAAGCATATGTTTGAACACCTGAAACAAAATCAGCCATATTAAAATTAGTTAATTTCTCGCAATTTGCAAATGCGTATGATCCAATTGAATTAACTTCAAGAGTATCAAAAGAAGTTATCTTAGAACCATATAACGCATATGCGCCAATCATCTTAATATTTTTAGTTAATTTGATACTTGTAGCATTTGAATTGTAGAACGCAAATTCATAAATTCCATCAACTGCGTAAGTTTGACCCATAAATGTAGTAGTTTCTGGTAGTTCAAATGTTGTTTGATCTAGTTTCTTATAACCAGATACATCACAAGTCTTTGTTTCATTATCATATACAAAATAGTAATCACTATTTTCTTTTTCAAAATTGACACCATAATTGGCAGTTAATCCCAAGAAATATTCATTACCTTTTTCATTTACTTGGTTAGAAAATTGTCCACTCTTATAATATAAACCTTTTAAGCTTGAAGCTTTTTCAAAATCATAAGCTGAAACAGAATCAAGTTTATTAGCATATACATTTCTTAATTTTGTATCACCACTGAATGTGTAGCCATTCAATTTAGTTACATTAGATGGTAAAAAAATATCAGTCATAGATGAGCAATTTCTAAATGCGCCATAACCAATATAATTTAGAGTTTCAGGCAATTCTACATTGACAAGGGCAGAGCATCTATCAAATGCGAAATTATCAATTTTTTCCACACCGCCAAATGAAACATATCTTAAGTTTGTGCAACGTGCAAATGATTGATCTCCAATTTGTTTAACATTGTTAGGAATAATGACTTTTTCAATAACTGTATTTGAAGCAAATGCACTCTTATCAATTGAGGTAACATTATATGATGTTCCGTCAATTTTAACTATATTAGGTATTTCAACTACTTTTTGACTTGAATTAAGTCCCTTAACTGATGCTTCATTTGTCTTTTTGTTTATTGTAAATGATATATCTTTTACTACTTCATCACTAGCTAAATCTTGATTACAAGATCCTAGTGTTAACAATAATAATGGTAATAATACTGCAAATTTTCTTTTTTTCATTAGTAACCCCTTACTTTCTTAATTCTTTACCAATATTATACACAAAAAAAGTCGAATTTTGTAGACTGTTAAGCAAAAAATAGGTTATTTCTAACCTATTTTAAATTACGATTTATTTTGTTACCTAAATAATCAAGAATACTTACGAGTAAGTCATTATAATATTCTAACAAATCAATATATTCATTTAATAATGGCAAATCTTCAATTTGTTCGTTAATTTTTTTATACTCATTTCTATATTCTTTATAAGTTTCTACAAGGCCCATAATTTTAGCTTGAACTATAGATTTAGAAATATTTTGCTTTTGCTTGATAAGTTTAACTATATCTTCATTTGAATCAAAATATGCTTCTAAATCATGAAGTCGCTTTAGATTGGAATCACTATCTAGAATTTCAAATAGTTTATCTAAACTAGTCACAAAGTTCTCCAATTACAAACCATGACTTAGCTTCAGTTACACGAACATTAACAATCTTACCAACTAATGACATATCGCTAGACTTGAAGTGGCATAGCTTATTGTATTCTGTGTATCCACAAAGCATACCTTCACCATTCTTAGAAGGACCATCAACAAGTACCTTTTGAACAGTACCAACGAAACGTTGATTACCTTTTAAATAATAACTATTAACCTTGTCAATTAAAGTTTGAAGACGTTGATTTTTTTCTTCTTCAGTCAATGTATTAGGATATGTTGCAGCCGGAGTACCTTCTCTTGGAGAATAGATGAATGTATAAGCACCATCATATTCAACTGCATCTACTAAATCTAGAGTATGCTTAAATTGTTCTTCAGTTTCTCCAGGGAATGCAACGATAATATCTGTAGTAATCGCGATACCAGGTCTTGCCGCTTTAAGCTTATTGATTTTATCTAGATATTCCTCAACAGTGTATTTTCTGTTCATTCTCTTTAACACTTCATTATCACCACTTTGAACTGGTAAATGAAGGTTAGGCATTACAGACTTGCATTTAGCATGTGCTTCAATTGTCAAATCATCGAAATCTCTTGGATGGCTAGTTGTATATCTTATACGTGGAATACCTGTCTTATCAAGATCAAATAATAGATTACCAAATGAATAATCATCATATCTATCTTTACCATAAGCATTTACATTTTGACCAAGTAATGTAACTTCTTGATATCCTTCTTTAACAAGTTCTTCAACCTCACGAATGATATCTTCTTTAGCTCTACTTCTTTCCTTACCACGAGTGTATGGAACGATACAGTATGTGCAGAATTCATCGCAGCCAAACATAATATTTACCCAAGCTTTATACTTAGATACACGAATCTTTGGTGCATTTTCAAGAATTCCACCTTGTTCGCTTAATACTTCAACAACCTTCTTGCTAGTTTCATATTTTTTTGCAATAAGATTTGGAAGATTATTGATATTGTGTGTACCAAAGACAATGTCAACATGAGGATAAGTTTGTAAAAATTTCTCTGTGGCATTTTCTTCTTGAGGCATACAACCACAAATACCAATTGTCATATCAGGCTTTTCACGTTTTGCACCTTTAAGTTGTCCTAAAACACCCCAAATACGATTTTCAGCATTTGCACGAATAGCACAAGTATTAAGAATTACAATGTCAGACTTCATTGCGTCTTCTTCGCTATTTTTTGAATATCCCATATTTTCAAGAATACCTGAGATAACTTCACTATCAGCTTCATTACCTTGGCATCCATATGTAAATACATGATAAGTCTTACCTGTACCTAAATGACGATAAGCATCATTCATTTCAAATTTAATTGTTTGCGTTTCTTCCTTACGACGATTTCTCGCTTTCTTTAAATCAGGAAGTGCTATTTTAATACTCTTCATAAAAAATCACCTTTTAAAGTATAATCTATTTTATTTTTTTATTCAACAATTAATTAAAGTTCTTACAAACTTCATGGATTCTCTTAATTGATGGTTTTGAGTCTCCAATTGATAGAACAACCGCATTAAATTGGAAGTCTCCTGTTGAGACCATAGCCTTGTTGAAAACACCGGTTCTAAATCTTTCAATAATAGCCGGTGCATCACTACCAATTACGCCATTTAATGGTCCAGTCATACCAATATCAGTAATAAATAATGTGCCATTTGGCAACACTCTTTCATCCGCTGTTTGAACGTGGGTATGAGTTCCTACAACAGCACTAACTTTACCATCAAAATCATAACCAAGTGCTATTTTTTCACTTGAGGCTTCAGCATGCATATCTACAATATAATAATCAGCTTTAACTGAAGCTAAAATATTGTCTAACGCTCTAAATGGGCAATCTAGGCTCATATTCATAAAGACACGTCCCATCAAATTAATGACACAAATTTTCTTTCCATTATAATTGATTACATAATAACCCTTACCAATATTTGTATTGATATTAGCTGGTCTAATAACTAAAGAATTATCAATATATGAAAGAATTTCATTATTTGAAAAAGTGTGATTTCCCATAGTAAAGCAAGAAATTCCAAGTTTCTTTAATCTATTGTAGTGTCTTTCAGCTAAACCTTTTCCATTTGTAACATTTTCCGCATTAGCAATAACAAGATTAATCTTATTTTCTTGTTTGATTCTAGCTAGATTCTTTTCAAGATAAGTGACTGAATCATTGCCAAACAAGTCACCAATAAATAATATATTCATATTTTCACTCATTTCTAATAAATTTATGATACCACATTTTGATGCATAAAAAAAGCAAGAAACTTTCGTCTCTTGCTTATTTAACTATTTTGCAATGTCACTAGCTCTTGTTTCTCTAATAACTGTTACTTTGATAGTACCAGGATATTGAAGTTTAGCTTCAATTTGTTCACGAATTTCACGTGCAACTTTAAATGTTGAAGCGTCATCAACTTGATCAGGATTAACAATAACTCTAATTTCTCTACCAGCTTGAATAGCGAAGCTTGATTGAACACCCTTAACTGTGTTAGCAATCTCTTCTAAGCTTTCAAGACGCTTAGTATAATTTTCTAGAGAATCACTTCTAGCACCAGGACGAGCACTTGATAAAGCGTCAGCTGCAGCTACTAATACTGCAATAACTGATTTAGGTGCAACATCTTCGTGATGGCTTGCGATAGCATCAATAACCTCAGCAGGTTCATGATACTTCTTTGCAAGAGCAACACCAATTTCAACGTGGCTACCTTCAATTTCATGGTCAACAGCTTTACCGATATCGTGTAATAAACCTGCACGTTTAGCTAATTGTTCATTTTCACCAATTTCTACTGCAAGCTTACCTGCTAAGAAGCTAGTTTCAAGTGAATGTTGAAGAACATTTTGGCCATAACTTGTACGATAATATAATCTACCAAGTAATTTTACTAAATCTGGGTGTATTTTACCTACACCAGCTTTAAATACGGCTTCTTCACCTTTTTCACGAATATCCATTTCAACTTCGGTACGGCATCTTTCAACAACTTCTTCAATTCTAGCTGGATGAATTCTACCATCACTAACCAAAATCTCTAATGCTTTCTTAGCTACTTCTCTTCTGATTGGATCAAATGAAGAAATAACTACAGCATCTGGAGTGTCGTCAACAATCAAATCAACTCCTGTCATTGATTCAATTGTACGAATGTTTCTACCTTCGCGACCGATAATTCTACCCTTTGTATCATCCTGTGGAAGAGATACAGTTGTAGCTGTGGTTTCACTAACTGTTTCACCGGCATATTTTTGAATAGCAAGACTTAGAATGTTACGAGCGTTAGCTTTAGCATCATTCTTAGCCTTTTCTTCTTCATCTTTAATGTATTGAGTAATTTCATTAGACATATCTTCTTTAACTTTCTTAATGATAATGTCTTTTGCTTGTTCCTTACTCATACCTGAAATTTCAACGAGCTTATTTTCTTGCTCCTTCATAATCCCTTGAACTTTGATATTAAGATTGTCAATCTCAGATTTCTTTTCATCAATCTTAGATTCTTTTTCGTTTAATAATTCTTCTCTACGGTCAAGATTACTAGAACGTCTGTCTAGAGTATCTTCACGTAAATCAAGTTTATTTTCAAGGTCAACAACAACACTTTTTCTTTCTTTAATGTCATGTTCAGCTTGAATCTTTAAATTATTAACCTCTTCTTTTCCCTCTTGAATAGCTTTATTTTTAATTGCTAATGCTTCATTTTTTGCATCTTCAAGTATCTTTTCAGCCTTATTTTGGTTTTGGCCAACCTTCTTCTTATTATGTACATTCGTAATAATAATAGTGGCACCTGCACCAACGGCTAAACTTATCAAAGCAACAAGGATATATATTAATGGTTCCATTATATCACCTCTGCTTAAATATCTAATATATCGTCTTTCCACATTAAGACCGATATTATTTTATCCATATATGTAATTTCACAATTACAATTAAATTATACCTTTTAAAACTCTAGTAGTCAATTAAAGAATTGGCGTAGTTTTAAACTTGAAAAGATTTTACTCCTATTGTAAAATAATTATATAGTGAAAAGGATGATAAAATGAAAAAAGAAAAAGTGAATAATAGAAAATACGTATTATCGAGAAAGATTTTATTCTTATCTATAATTATCATTGTTCCACTTCTAGTCTTAATTATCTGGTTCATTTCAGGATTTGTTAACTCAAGAGTTGGAAATGATATTAAAACTAAATTTGAAATTGAAAATGCTAATGAAGTTAATTATCAACAAGCAACAAGCTTTAATGACTTCAACCTTAAATTTTATTTAACTGACTATACTAAAGCTAGTGAATCATCAAATGGTTCTCTAACTGGTGAATATCAAGTTTACTACAATTCAGATGTTAAAGTAACTAATTTAAAGATGTCATTCACAGCAGCTGACTATTGGAGTCACTACGTTGCAACTCCAAAATCTAAATCAAGCGTTACAATCAGTACATCAATTCCTTCAAGTAATTCAACACTTGGAACATTAACTCTAGATTATAAGAGTAAAAATGGCTGGGGTATCGATGCTACAACTTCTACTACCCCTGACATCTATTTATATCTATCTTATACATATGTAGATAAAGATGGTAAAAAGAGCGATAAGATGACAATCTTAACTTACAAATTCAATGATTTTAGTTCTTCAATAAGATTTAAAGAATAACTTAAAAAGCCTAATTGGTTTAAAAT
>CAMNGZ010000006.1 GCA_946538835.1 uncultured Clostridium sp.
TATTCACCATCTTGATAATCTATTTTAACTATTACTCTATGTCTAATTAAGCTAGGATCATAAGGTAATAAAACTTGCAAATAATTAGATGAATGACCAATCACATAATCATCTTTAAATTTTTGTTCAACAATAACCTCTTGGCAAGTTCCTACGAATTTTTTATAGTAATCAACAGTTAATTCATGTGATAATTCGATTAAACGTTTAACTCTATCTTTCTTAACATTTCCATCAACTTGATTTGGCATTGATGCTGCAGGTGTACCTTCACGTGGTGAGAATGGGAACACATGAAGTTCTGTGAATCCAACTTTCTTGATAAAGTTGTAACAATCCATAAAATCTTCTTCTGTCTCACCAGGGAATCCAACAATGACATCAGTTGTTAAAGAAATATCCGGTCTAGCTTCACGAATCTTATTCACACGTTCCATAAATTTAGCTGTGTCATAATGTCTATTCATAGCTTTTAACGTCTTATCACTACCAGCTTGAAGTGGAATATGAATGTGACTTGCGATTTTATCACTCTCTTTAATAATTTGGCAAATATCATCATTCACTTCATTAATTTCAATTGATGAAATACGAATACGATCAAGTCCTGGAACTTCAATCATATCACGAATTAAATCCTTTAAGTGGTATTCAGGGCCATCAGAATAAGCGCCAATATGAATTCCTGATAATACAATTTCTCTATAACCAAGATTAATAACATCAGCTTCTTCTTTTAATACTAAGCCATGTCTTTTAGATCTTACAGGTCCTCTTGCATATGGAATGATGCAATAAGAGCAGAAGTTTGAACAACCATCTTCAATCTTTAAAAATGCTCTTGCGTGGTCAAATTCTGTAACTTCAAGATTTTCATATTCTTTTTGACTACGTTCAGCTAAAATCAAATCAACTCTATGTCTATCATTATTTTTTAACATATCATCAATAAGTTTAACAGCTTGCTTCTTATTACCTGTACCAATTAAGATGTCAGGTTCTTCCATTTTAACTGCTTGATCCTTATGAGCTTGGGTGAAGCAACCCATAGCACAAACAACAGCATTAGGATTTAAGCTTCTTGCATGTCTAATCATCTTTCTAGATTTAGCATCAGCTTGATTAGTTACTGAACAAGTATTGATAATATAAGCATCTGCGACCTCATCATCTTTAGTTATCTCATACCCAAGTTTTTTAAATTCATCTGCTAAAGCATTTGATTCATAAATATTAACTTTGCATCCTAATGTAATAAATCCAATTCTATACATTATTTTAACTCGCTTTCATAAGATATACAGCTTAATGCGTAAAGACTTGCGGTTTCAGTTCTTAAAATACGTTTACCAAGTCCAGCGCAAACAAATCCAAGTCCTGTAAGATACTTAACTTCATCCTCATCAATTCCACCTTCAGGTCCGATTAAGATAGCAATTGAATCACCTTTATTTAAGCCTTTGATTGCCTTTTTGAATTCTTCTAAGTCGCCATTTTTAGCAGTTTCTTCATAAGCTAAAACGAGCTTATTGTATTTAGAAAAATCAATTTTCTTTAAATCAATAATACCACCAAAATGAGCCAAACGATTTCTATGACTTTGTTCACTAGCTTCTTTCATAATCTTATCATATCTAGCAAACTTTGTATCAAGCTTCTTACTATCAATTTTAACAACTGAACGTTTCATATTGACAGCATATACTTTATTTACGCCAAGCTCTGTTGAGTGTTTACAAATATCATCAAGCTTGTCACCTTTAGGATATCCTTGATAAATGTCAACAAAAAAAGGTAGTTCAGTGTCAGACTGAATTACCTCTTCTTTAATAAATTTAACATTATCTTTGTTAATCTCACTAATAGAAGCTAGATACATAACAGATTCATCTGACACTATAATCTTATCACCAATACGTGATCTCATTACACTTTTAATGTGGAAAACGTCATCCCCTGTAATAGTACTTTCTTTCATCTCTAATTGACTAACAAAATATTGTTGCATAAATTAATTTCCTTTACTTCTTATCGTCGTGATTCTTTTTAGCAATAGTCGCAACAGTTAATGCTGATAAAGATACAGCAAAAACATTAAGTGGAGTTGCGCATGTTTGGAATAAGGCTACAAAGAAATCTTGACCATTACTTGTTATATGGATACTAGCAAATACAATAGATATAAATCCTAAGAAACAGAAAATCCAAGCTAAAGTATAAATAAGGTTTAAACCAAAACTTGATTGATGCTTATGAGCATTTAATAGCTTATCAAATGTTTCTTCATCTACATTATCGATTTCAACAATGTCATAACCATAAACTTTCTTATTACCTTCTTTATCTTCTTCATCTAAGACTTCGATATAATATAAAGTATTATCTACAACATTTTCATATAATTCATGATCTTTGTACTTTTTAGCATATTCAAGCTTCTTTAAGTCATTGAAGTTAAGTTCTCCAACCTTTTTTTGATATTGGTCGAAGCAACCAAGACGAATTAATTCTTTCGCTCTAACAACCTTAAGTCTAGCTTCATCAGAAAATAAAAGTTTTTGATATTCTTTTAATTTAGTATTTTCTTCAATCTTATCATTTGTGATATCTAATGTAACTAATTCTTCATTACTTTCATCATTTTTTAAAATTTCTGCCATAATTTCATCTTCCTTTTTAATACTAAAAAAATTATATCATATGAAATAAAAAAAAGAAAGACGAAACGTCTTTCTCTTATATTATTCAAATCAATTAAAGAAATAATATCATTAGAATTTATTTAATATAATAATCCAATTTTACTTCTTACCTTGGAAGAAATCTTTAATTTTATCCCATCCAGATTTTTTATTGCTAGATTTATAAGAAGCATCAAATTTCTTTAATAATTCTTCTTGTTCACTAGTTAAAGATTGAGGAGTCTCAACCTTAACAATGACATATTCATCTCCACGTGAACCAGACTTAGGATCCTTAACACCTTTACCTCTTAAACGAAGCTTAGTTCCAGATTGAATTCCCTTAGGAATCTTAACAGAAACAGCATCAGAAATTGTTGGGATATCAAGTGTAGTACCAAGTGCAGCTTGTGCAAATGAAATAGGTGCATCGATATAGATATCATTACCTTCACGAGTAAAGTATTGATGCTTTTCAACATGGAATGTGATATATAAATCACCATTTTCAGCACCATTATCGCCAGCCATACCTTTACCAGGTACACGAAGAGTCATACCCTCATCAATACCTTCTGGAATTGTAATTTCAATATCTTTAGTCTTACGAACTTTACCACGTCCTGAACATTGTGGACAAACCTTATCAATTTGTTGACCAGTACCATGACACTTAGGACAAGTAGTTTGTGTACGAGCTACACCAAGAATAGTTCTTTGTTGAACAAAGACATATCCTTGACCATTACATTGGCTACAAGTATGAATATCAGATTTTGAATAAGCACCTGTACCGCCACAAGCTGTACATGCTTCATCAACACTAACTCTGATAATCTTCTTACAACCATGAACTGCTTCATCAAATGTGATAGTCATAGACTTCTCAACATCTTGACCACGTTGATTATGTCTTTGTCTACTTTGACTTCTACCGCCGCCAAAGAAACTTGAGAATATATCCTCAAATCCACCAAATCCGCCGAATCCTTCACCGAATGGGTTGCCACCACCGGCTCCACCAAATCCTTGAGTTGGATCATTGAATCCATATTGGTCATATCTAGCTCTCTTATCTTTATCTGAAAGAACACCATAAGCTTCATTAATTTCAGCAAACTTTTGTTCAGCATCAGGAGCTTTGTTAACATCTGGGTGATATTGACGAGCTAATTTACGATAAGCTCTTTTAATTTCGTCGTCAGTAGCGCTCTTAGAAACGCCAAGAACGTCATAATAGTCTCTTTTATCAGCCATGATTTTACCTCACATACATAAAAACTAGAGAGCCTTACAGCCCTCTAATTTCTTAATTTATTTATTATTGAACATCTGAGAAGTCAGCATCTACAACGTTGTCATCTTTCTTATCTGATGAACCGTTATTTTGACCACCATTGTTGTTATTGTTTCCACCATTGTTAGCTTGAGCTTGTTGTTGGTAAACACGAGTAGCTAGGTCTTGAGCAGCCTTTTGAAGAACTTCCTTCTTAGACTTCATACCTTCGATGTCATTAGCATCGATTGACTTTTGTAAGTCATCGCACTTAGCTAAGATGTCCTTCTTTTCATCTTCGCTTACACCCTTTAATTCATCTAATGACTTCTTAACTTGGAAGATAAGGTTATTAGATTCATTTACAACATCAGCAGCTTCCTTACGCTTCTTGTCTGCATCAGCATTTTCTTGAGCTTCACGAACCATACGGTTGATTTCTTCTTCAGATAATGAACCATTGTTTTGAATTGTAATCTTTTGTTCCTTACCAGTACCTAAATCCTTAGCAGATACGTGAACGATACCATTTGAGTCGATGTCAAACTTAACTTCGATTTGAGGAACTCCTCTTGGAGCTGGTGCAATACCATCTAATTGGAATTGACCAAGGCTCTTGTTGTCAGCTGCCATTGGACGTTCACCTTGTAATACATGAATGTCTACTGCTGGTTGATTATCAGCTGCAGTTGAGAAGATTTGGCTCTTTGAGCATGGAATTGTAGTATTTCTATCGATTAACTTAGTGAATACTCCACCCATTGTTTCAATACCAAGAGAAAGTGGTGTAACGTCTAGTAATAGAACGTCCTTAACTGTACCAGTTAAAACACCTGCTTGAATTGCAGCACCCATAGCAACTGCTTCATCTGGGTTAACTGACTTGTTTGGTTCCTTACCAAGTTCACGACGAACTAAATCTTGAACTGCAGGAATACGAGTTGAACCACCTACTAATAATACTTGGTCAACATCATTTGTAGTTAACTTAGCATCTGATAATGCACGTCTAACTGGACCTAAGCAACGTTCTACTAGATCACGAGTTAAGCTGTTGAACATTTCACGAGTTAAAGTCTTTTGTAAATGTAAAGGACCAGCTACACCCATTGAAATGAATGGTAATGAAATTTGAGTTGAGTTTTGGCTAGAAAGTTCCTTCTTAGCTTGTTCAGCTGCATCTTTTAATCTTTGTTTAGCCATGTTGTCCTTCATTAAGTCAACATTGTTTTCTTTCTTGAATTCGTCAGCTAACCAGCTCATGATTGCATTGTCGAAATCATCACCACCAAGGTGAGTGTCACCAGCTGTTGATAATACTTCAAATGTACCATCAGCAAGGCTTAAAATTGAAACGTCGAATGTACCACCACCAAGGTCGAATACTAATACTGTATGTTCCTTGTCAGTCTTATCAATACCATATGCTAGTGATGATGCAGTTGGTTCATTGATGATACGAATAACATCAAGACCTGCAATCTTACCAGCATCCTTAGTTGCTTGTCTTTGTGAGTCATTGAAGTAAGCAGGAACAGTAATTACTGCCTTTTCAACCTTTTCACCAAGATAATCTTCAGCAGACTTCTTTAAGTTTTGTAGAATCATTGCTGAAATTTCTTGTGGAGTATATTTCTTACCTTCAATATCAACTGTATAACCAGCTTCACCCATGTGACGCTTAATTGAATAAATTGTATTAGGGTTAGTTACCATTTGACGCTTTGCTGCATCACCAACGATAATTTCACCATTTTTGAATGCTACTACAGATGGAGTAGTTCTTCCACCTTCAGCATTAGGAATTACTTTTGCAACTCCGTTTTCCATAACAGATACACAGCTATTTGTTGTACCTAAGTCAATACCAATTACTTTAGACATAATTCTCAATCTCCTTTATAATTATTCTGATACTTTAACCATTGCTGGTCTTAGTAAGTGTTCTTTATACATATAACCTGTTTGTAATACTTCGATTACTTGACCAGGTTTTACGCCGTCTACTTTTTCTTTAGACATAGCTTGCATAAATTTTGGATCAAATTCCTCATTTAATGCTTTTATTTCTTTAACACCATCACGAGATAAGATGTCATTAATTTGATCACTAATCATCTTAAATCCAAATAAGAAGTTTTGAACTTCTGGAGTTGGATTTTGAGTCATATTGATAACCTTTGATAACATATCAAGTGGTGTTATTAAATCATTAATTAAACTTTGTGAAGCATATTTTCTGTCTTCCTTAGATTGTTCAATTAGTCTCTTTCTAATATTATCTAAGTCAGCACGAGCTTTTAAATATTCTTCAGCATCAGACTTAACTTTTTGTTCAAGTTCAGCGACACGAGCTTTTAATTTCTCGTTTTCAACTTCAACATGAGTTTTCTTAGTCTTCTTATCTTCTTTTACAGACTTTTTATCATCTTTTTCATCAACAGAGTCTTTTTCAGGAACTTCTGTCACTTTTTCATCTTTTAAAGCTTCATCCTTTGTTTCGCTCATTTGACTACTCCTTCTTATATAATTTACCAATTCCGCTAGCAGCGTACTCAATCAATGGGAACACCTTACTGTAATTCATTCTAACAGGACCTATAACACATAAGAAGCCGTATTCATTAGTGTCAATTGTATAAGGCATAGTGACGATTGAACAGTTCTTCAAATTCTTGTCAGCGTTGTCGCTACCAATGTGTACCGTCAAACCACCACTAGAATTTCTTAACAATTTTCTAACAGATTCTTCATCAATCATTTTGATGATACATTCCATAGATTCATGTGTCATGAATTCAGGTTGGTTGAATATTTTTGTTAAACCAGATTGATAGAATTCAGATTCTTCAAATCTTGAGAAAGCTTTAATCAAGAAATTTAAGATATCGTCTCTAAAATCAACCATTTGTCTTATTCTTGGCTTTAATGCTTCTTTTGTTAAGACATCATTAATCTCTAAAATTGATTTGTCATACATAGCGATATCAAACATATCAATTAACTTTAATAAATCATCTGTTTTATATTCACTAGGTATCTCAATTATTTGAGATTGAACTTTTCCACCGCTTGTTACAATTAATAATAAGCAATGATTTTTATCAAGTGGAACAATTTCCATCTTCTTAACAGTTTGATAGTTTGCAGACGCACCAAGAACAGCTGCCATATAACCGGTGTAATCAGAAATAAAATTAACGACATCTTTGATTTTCTCAAAGACTTCTTTAGATTTATTTGCTAATAAGTTATCGATTATAGGGAAAGCATTTGCAACTTCACTATCACGAGTGAATAAGTTTTCAACATAGAACTTGTATCCAACTTCACTTGGGATTCTACCTGAAGAGGTATGTGTTTTTTCTAGATATCCAGTCTCTTCCAAGTGCTGCATATCATAACGAAGTGTTGCAGACGAAAAATTCAAATATGGTTTAGATGTTAAATTCTTCGATCCAACTGGTTCGTTAGTTTTAATATACTCATCAACAATCGCTTTTAGAATAAGCTTTTGTCTATCAGTAATCACGCTACCACCTCTTTTTAGCACTTCTCAATCTCAAGTGCAACTATATTATAACTATTTTGATTAGCACTGTCAACAAGTTAGTGCCAAAATATTTTCTATTATCAAAAATAAAAAAGTGTATCAACACATCCGATGTATCAATACACAATAATTATCTTAAAAATGGATTATATTTCTTCTCAAAAGAGATAGTAGTTGCAACCCCATGCCCTGGATATACAATAGTTTTATCAGGAAGATTCTTTAATCTTTCAAGTGATTTAACTAAAGATGACATATCACCCGTTTCAAAATCGGTTCTACCAACTCCCACTTGAAATAATGTATCACCAGAAAAAAGGATAGAATTATTAAATAAATAACACATAGAACCTATTGTATGACCTGGTGTATGAAGGCACTTAATATTAAACCCTATCAAATTAATTGAATCATTATCTTTAAGAAGATGAAGCTTTAACTTACTCAATTCAAAAGGCACATATCCTAGTTTTTCAGCATAAAGACTTTTATGAGGATCTTTAAAAAAATCAAGTTCAGATTCACAAATATAAACATCTTTATCTAGAAAATGATGTAATCCATCAATATGGTCAATATGTCCATGAGTTAATAATATAGCCTTAACATCATATTTATTAATATCATCCATATATGAATCTAACCCTTCTCCTGGGTCAATTACGATAGCATCAGTACCATTATTTATTAAATAAGTATTTTCCATAAATGGACCATTAGTATAAGTTTCCATATAATCCTTCTTTCTAAGGATATTTTGTATTCCTTATATAATATTATACCAAAAATGATTAAAATTAAATATTTCCTTGTAAAAAGAAAAAAAGCTTTGAAATCAAAGCTTTACTTCTTTTCTCTGTGTAATGTTTGCTTCTTGCAATGGTTGCAATATTTCTTGAACTCAATTCTTTCAGGATTAAGTTTCTTGTTCTTATCTGTATGATAATTTTCATTACCACATTCTGTGCAAACTAATGTTACTAAATCACGCATCTTTATCCCTCCAGACTACTCATGTGTGAGTGTATGCTTGATAATTATATCAAATATAATAAATTATTTCAAGTTTTAATAACCGATGATAATTATAATCTATATTTAGATTAAACTCAATACCCTTTTAATAAAAAATGAATTGTTTTTATCTCTATTCATTCTTGCATGTATTTTATGCTATAATTAGTTCGGTGATTTATTATGTATTTAAGAACAGAAACAAGACCTGTTAAAATAAAAAATTTAACTTTAGGTGGAAATTCACACATTTATATTCAATCAATGTGTAACACTCATACTAAAGATATCGATGCTACTGTCAAACAAATCCTAGAGCTTGAAAAAGCTGGATGTGAAATTATTAGAGTAGCAGTTTTAGATATGGAAGATGCTAAGTCTATCGGAGAAATTCAAAAAGAAATTCACATTCCTCTTGTAGCAGATATTCATTTCAATCCAGAATTTGCGATTGAAGCAATCAAACAAGGCGTTGATGCCATTCGTCTAAATCCAGGTAATATCAGCGACTACAATAAAATTAAAGAAATTGTTGAACTTGCAAAAGCTCACCAAATTCCAATTCGTATTGGAGTTAATGGTGGTTCACTTCCTAAGGGAACTGAACTAAATGCCAAATCTATGGTTGATGCAGCTATGCATCATGTAAAGATTTTAGAAGAACTTGATTTCCATGATATTGTCATTTCCCTAAAAGCTTCTAACATTAAGTTAAGTAAAGAAGTTTATGAGCTTGCCGCAAAAACATTCCCATATCCTTTACATGTAGGTATTACTGAAGCTGGTACTTCTTTTAGTGGTTTAATTAAATCCGCTATGGGTATGGATGAAATTTTAAATCTAGGTATTGGTAATACAATGCGTATTTCATTAACTGACGAGCCAATCATGGAAGTAAGAGCCGCTAAAGAAATTTTAAATAACTTAAAATTAATTAAGAACGTTCCATATTTCACATCATGCCCTACTTGTGGAAGAACTCAATACAATATGATTCCTATTGCTAAAGAAATAGAAAATTATTTATATACAGTAAATAAAGATATTCATGTTGCAGTAATGGGTTGTGCAGTTAACGGACCTGGTGAGGCACGTGAGGCTGATCTTGGTGTAGCCGGTGGAATTGGAGAAGCTCTTTTATTTAAAAAAGGTGTAGTTGTTAGAAAAATAAAAGAACAAGATATTATTGAAGAACTAAAAAAAGAGATTGATAATTTCTAATTTAAAAAATGGAGTAGCATTTTCGATGCTACTCCTTTTTAATTATTTTCTTCAATTTTCGAAAAAACAGAAACCAAATTATAAATTACATTATCTGAAAAATTTAAGCTATTTAGTAATCTTGTTTGAAAAGGAATAATCACTTCATTCAAAAATTCTTCACCTTTTCTTGTTAATTTAATAATCTTATTTTTCTTATTATCGTCTTCTAATAATAAATAAATTAAATCTTTATTAATTTCTTTTTTAATTAAACTAGAAATTGTAGTAGGGCTTTTATATAAATCTTGTGCCAAATCACTTTGACATATATTTTTGTCTAAGTTCCTAGATATATATAAATACATATCAAGCTCTAACCTATCTAATTTATTTCTTTTGGCAAAAGAATCATAAATATTATTAAATTTTAATATAGATTTTTCTATTTCTTTTAATTTGTCAATTTGTCTCATAATATCACTACAAATATTATAACAAGATTTTAAAATTAATCAAAATTGATTTCATAATCTAACAAACCATCATAGAAATCTTTTTCATGGGATACAAGAATGACAGAACCAGGGAATTCTTCAATAGCTTCAAATAAAGAAGCTTTTGTATTCTTATCTAAATGGTTAGTAGGCTCGTCTAAAATTAAGACATTGCTCTTCTTCATTGTCATTAAAGCGATACGAACACGAGTTTGTTCTCCACCTGACATAAGATTCATATCTTTTAATGCCAAATCTCCTTTTATACCACATTTTGCAAGAACACTTCTTAACTCTCCATCTTCCTTAAGTGGATAAAATCCACGCAAATAATTGATTGCATTTTGGCCTTTAGGGAAAGTATGCTCTTGCTCAAAGAAATTAATTACTGCGCTATTATTAAACTTAAATGTTCCACTAACAGCAGGGATTGTACCCATTAAAGTCTTTAAAATAGTCGTCTTACCAACACCATTGTGTCCTAATATAGCCACCTTCTTTTCTTTTTCAATCAAAAGATTTAAAGGAGGTAAAATCGCTTTATTATTATAACCAACTTCTAAATTAGTTAATTTAAGAACCTCTTCTCCGGTTTGACCACTAAATGGGAAATGAATAGAAATCTTTAATTCACCTTGTGGTTTATCTAAGACTTCAAGTCTATCTAGTTTTCTTTGTCTTTCTTTAGCTTGACGGCTTGATGTTGCACGAACAATGTGAGCTTTAATCCAATCTTCAGTTTCTTTAATATATTTTTGTTGATTATTATATTCTCTTAACATTTGTTCGTTACGAAGGTCATGTTCTTTCAAATAGAAAGCGTAGTCTCCTTTGTATTTTACAAGTTGTTTATTATTAATTTCCCACACAACACGAGCAATTGCTTCACTAAATTCGACATCATGAGAAATTACCACAAATGCACCTTTAAAATTATTAAGATAATCAATTAACCATAAAATATGTTCTCTATCTAAAAAGTTAGTAGGCTCATCCATTAAAAGAACATCAGCTTCTTCAAGTAGCATTTTTGCAAGATACACTTTTTCTCTTTGCCCACCTGATAATTTAGATAAATAAGTATCAAGTCCGTAGCTTGAAACACCAAGACCATTGATAATATTACCAATCTTAGAATTGATTGCATAGAAATTTTCTTTATCTAATTCATCTTGAATTGCTTGAGCTCTATTCATGATTTTATCATATTTAGAAGGATCAGCTTCAGCTAGTGAATCATATAATCTATTCATCTCAGCCTCTTTATTAAACAAAGGCGCAAATACACCATATAAATATTCTCCAATTTGCTGGTCTTTATCAACTTTAAGTTGTTGGTCTAGATATGAATACTTAATATTAGGTAACCAAGTGACTTTACCTGTATCAGGTATAAGGTTTTTCGCAATAATATTCATGAATGTAGATTTTCCACATCCATTAGGACCGACTACGACAATATGCTCGCCTTCAAATATTCTAAAATTAACATTATTATATAAGTCTTTATCAGTATATTTAAAATTTATATTTTCACATTCAAGTAATGCCATAGTTCAGTCCTCCAAACAAAAAAGATTATACCACTAATAGATATAATCTTCAATTAAATATAGAATGCTTAAAACTTTAATATAAATATCTACTATCTATATTATGATAACAATAAATTAGACAAAATAATCTTATTAAATAGTAAGAAAACAATGGTATATATACAAATTATAAAAATCAAATGAATTCCGCAATACAGTATTATCAATTTGTTAGAATAATTAGCAAATTTTAACTTAAGTATATTAATTAGTTCAAATTTCAATATATTTTTTCTAATAATATTCTTTTTTGACTCAAAAAGCCAAATTATTATGCAATTTATTTAATATTATGTAATTTATTCAATATTATGTTATAATCAAACAGGTGATTAAAATGAAAGATTATTGTACAAAGGCATACGCCTTTAATAAATTTATTAGAATATATGCAGCTACTACTACAAATCTTGTAGAAGAAGCTAGAAAAGCTCATGAAACATGGCCAACTGCAACTGCCGCTCTTGGTCGTTTCTTAACCGCAAGTGCGATGATGAGTTTAATGTATAAAGCAGGTGAGCATTTAACTCTTATCATCAATGGTGAAGGTCCTATTGGTGAAATGGTTGTTGAAGCTTCAAATGGTATTGTCAAAGGTTCAATTCAAAAGCCAGGTGTTTATCTAAAATATAATAACGGACATCTAGCTGTTGGCATGGCAGTAGGTAATAATGGTAATTTAACTGTCATTAAAGACTTACACATGAGAGAGCCATTCACTTCTATTTCTCCACTTCAAACTGGAGAAATTGGAGATGATTTCACTTATTATTTTGCGTCAAGTGAACAAGTCCCTTCTTCAGTAGGACTTGGTGTCTTAATTGATACAGATAATACTGTCAAATCAGCCGGTGGATTTATTGTCCAAGTTATGACAGGTTGTCCTGACGATGTGTTAGACAAACTTGAAGCTAAATTAAAATCAATTAAGCCTGTTAGTGAAATGGTTGCAGAAGGTTATACTCCTCTTGATATGATTAAAGAAATCGCAGGAGAAAATAATTATGAAATTCTTGATGAAGCTCTTCCACTTGAATACAAATGTGATTGTTCACATGATCGCTTTTTAATGAAACTTCAATCACTAGGTGAACGTGAGCTTGAAAACATCATCAATCAAGATGGTAAAGCTGAAGTGTTATGCCACTTCTGTATGAAAAAATACACATTCACAAAAGATGAATTAATTAGTGTTTTAAACAATGTAAGAGCCTTACATAAAAAATTAGATAAGTAATCAAAAGGAGCCGATATTTGATATCGACTCCTTTTTTAATCATTTACAATTTTAATATTTGCACCCTTGTCAAAGCCATTACGGAAATTAGATGTATCTTTACAATGTATTGTTATATTACAACCATAAAAGGCGTCATTATAAACACTTACACCACTAGGCAAATATATTTCTTTAAGTTTTTTACAATTAAAGAAAGCTAAGCTTCCTACTGATTCTATATTATTAGGTATTTCTATTGTTTCTAGATCAACACAATTGAAAAAACAAGATCCTGGAATAGCATTTAATTTAGATTCATTTTCAAATTTAACAGTTTTTAATTTAGAATAAGAAAATGCATTTTGGTAAATATCAGTTACACTTCTAGGAATTACAATATTTTCAATATTTGAATTATAGAACGCTCTACGTTCTATATATTTAAGTTTATCTGTTCTAAAAGAAATATTATCAATTTTTTTAGAATCAAAAGCCCTTACTCCTATTCCTTCAATATATTTTCCTTTATATGTAGACTCTATTATTACATTTTTATTTATTCCTAAACTACTTACTATTTCAACACTATTATTACTGATGGATTTATATTTAAGTCTTGGAATTGTTAAACTTAAAACGAAACCTAATATAATCAAAATAACTGATATTAGGTAAGATATTTTAAATAATTTATTATTACGCATTTTCTTGATCTTTATATTGTAATTTGTATAAAGCGTAATACATACCATGCTTCTTTAGAAGCTCTTGATGATTTCCGCTTTCTACAATCTCACCATGATTTAACACAATTATTTTATCAGCATGTTGAATAGTTGATAATCTATGAGCGACTATAAGCATTGTACCAATAGACATCATCTTTTCTAATGAATCCTGAATAACTTTTTCAGTCTCTGTATCAATATTTGCGGTAGCTTCATCTAGAATCATAATATTTGGGTTTGATAAGATTGTACGCGCAAATGAAATCAATTGACGTTCACCACTAGAATAGTTAACACCACGTTCTTCAACTATATGATCTAGTTTATCAGGATACTTGTTGATTAGATTATCAGCATTAACAAAGCTAGCAGCTTTCATAATATCTTGATCAGTGTAGCTTGGTTCATAAATTGTAATATTATCTCTAATTTTTCCACTGAATAAGAATACATCTTGTAGCATTTGACCAATGTTTCTTCTAAGTGCATCAATTTTAATCTTTCTAATATCAATACCATCAATTAAAATTTCACCTTTTTGGAATTCATAATTTCTACAAATCAAAGACAAGATAGTAGTCTTACCAGCACCTGTTGCGCCAACGAAAGCGCAAGTTTCACCTGGTTCAATTACAAATGATACATCTTTTAAAATCCAAACACCTGGGTTATAACTAAACCAAACATTTTTAAATTCAATACGACCTTTAAGCTTACCTGGATCAATCGCATCTTTTGTATCATCAATTTCTCGAACAGTATCAAGTACAGTAAAGATCTTCTCACAACTTGCAAGAGCACTTTGTAATTGGTTGAATTGTTCAGCCAAATTTTCAATTGGGTTGAAGAATTGACCAACTAAAGAATAATAAGTTACAAGCGAACCTGAAACCATTGCCCCATTCTTAACCTCAATACTACCAAAATATAGACAAATTACAGTACATACTACAAATAATAAATACATGAATGGTCTAAAAATTGAGAAAACAAAAATTTGATTTAAATGAGCTTTTTTAAGTGAGATATTACGTTCTTTAAATTCTTTATATTTTTTCTCTTCTTGGTTAAAAATTTGCGTTACTTTCATACCAGATATATTTTCTGATAAGTAAGAGTTCATCTGACTGATATTATTACGAACATTTCGATAACTCTTTCTTGAAACCTTCCTGAATAAGAAAGAACTAATAAATATAAATGGTAATACAATTGAAATATATGCTGTAAGTCTAACATTAGTTACCCACATCACAACATATATTGCGACAATTGTAATTAAATATTTAATTAATAATACTAGTACAGAAGTGAATAATTCACTTAAGGCATTTGTGTCATTAGTGACACGAGTTACTAATTTACCAATTGGTTCTTTTTGAAGTTGACCAATAGATAAACGCTCAAGATGATTAAACACATCTTCTCTGACTTGATATACCAAATCTTGTCCGATGTTTTGTAACAGCTTTTGATAGAAATAATTGATTAAACATGCGCAGATTAAAACTAATCCATATATTAATAATACAACTCCAATTAATTCAATCTTAGGCCATGGAACATTTTTAAATATTCCATCTTCATTATTCAAAATCTTGACAACTTCACCGGTTAAAATTGATGGCAATAAATCTAATAATACAATTACTAATACAAAGAACATTGCTAATAAAAATCTAGGAAGAGCTGGCTTAATATATTTACCAATCTTACCAAATAGTTGTCTATCAGTATATTTTCTAATTTGTTCCTTATTCTCCATCAATTTCACCCCCTTCAACTTCACGTTCAAGAGATTGTAAACGAACTAAGTCTTGATATTCCTTATTATTAAGCAATAAATCATCATGACTGCCTACACCACTAATAGTTCCATTATCTAAGACAACAATCTTATCAAGATCTTTTACTGTAGAGATACGGTGAGCAATGATAATAGTAGTTTTACCTTTTCTAATTTCTCTTAAATTTCTTAATATTTCTTCTTCAGTCTTAGTATCAACTGCTGATACACTATCATCTAATATTAAGATTTGAGGATCTTTGACAAGAGCACGAGCGATAGAAACACGTTGCTTTTGCCCACCGGATAAAGTAACACCACGTTCGCCAAGTATTGTCTTATATTGATCTTTAAAATCAATAATATTGTCATGCACATCAGATAATTTAGCAGCTCTCTCAATCTTTTCTTCGTCTAAATCTGTATATGCGAATGAGATATTATTAGAAATAGTATCCGAGAATAAGAAGTTATCTTGAGGAACATATCCAATTGAATCCCTTACTTTTTTAAAAGGTAATTTCATAATATCCACATTATCAAAGAAAAGTTCACCAGGATTCAAATTATATGTTCTTAATAAAATATCTACAAATGTAGATTTACCAGCACCAGTTCTTCCGATGATACCAACAAATTCACCACTTCTTATATGTAAATTAATGTTATGAAGTACATCAATTTTACTATCAGGATAATTGAAGTTGAAATTTCTAAACTCAATATCACCAGTAATCTTTGAATCTAATATTACATCATCACTGTCTTTAATATTTACAGGAGTATCTAAAATATTAGAAATTCTCTTTAAGCTAGCTTGTCCTTGTGCACGAAGATTAATTAATTGGCTTATCGCAAACATTGGCCAAATTAAAGTATTAAAATATGATACAAGTTCACTCATTTGACCCACATCAAATTCTTCTCCAGTGACAGTTTTAGCACCCTTTAATACTTGATCTGCACAAAAATACATAAGAATTGCCACAATTAAAGTCAACACAAATGTGAAAAAGATATCAACCATAATAGAAATCTTAACAAAACGAAGATTTGCATCTTTGTTCTCTTTATTAATTTCGCTAAATCTACGCGCTTCATGATTTTCTCTTACAAAAGCTTTAATAACAGAAATACCTGAAAAATTTTCATTTGCAAAATCAGAAAGATGTTCATAAGCTTTTTGTCTAGCTAAAAAACGACGCTTCATAATTCGTTCAATAAAGAATGAACCAATTAAAATTGTTAATAGCGGAATTAATGCGATTAGCGCAATCTTCCATGATAAGATTACCATTTTTATATAAGCTAATATTCCTAAAAATAGAGCATCTACAATTAAAATAGTACCTTGTCCGAAACAACGTTGAATAACTTCTAGGTCATTTGTAAAATAAGACATCAATCCACCAGTCTTATTTTCTTTATAGAAAGCTTGGTCAAGAGATAAAGCTTTTTTATATAAATCATCCCTTAAATCAGCTTCTATTCTTACACCAACACCAAATACAGTATTACGCCAACCAAAACGACCAACAAACATAATTACTCCAACACCAAGTGTTTGAAGTGAATAATTTAATAATTTACCTAGTTCATTTGATGAATCACTAAATAATGTACCATTTTTTAGTTCATTAATGATAGAACCATAAATTTCTGGAATTTTAAGTTGAAAATAATCAACAAGAATTAAGAAGATGGCACCTGATATAAATAGATACCAGTACTTCTTATAAAATTTATTAACATACTTACCAAATAACATAAAACCCACCTACAAAGTCAATTTGTTAGATATTTCTTCGATAAATTCTAATTCTAATTTATATCTATCTAAGAAATCATCATATTTTTTATAAGCCATCGGCTCTAAAGATTTATTATAATCTCTATTCTTATAAGCATAAGCTATATAGAATTTATTATCTTGTTCCTTAAAGTATTTACCCATTGTAGCATCCTTAAATAAACGAGATTTGATATCTTCTTTTCTAAAGCTAGTATTTACATAAGAATCAAAAATATAAATACGTAATATTATCATATTTTTCTTTTTAGCATCAGGAGAATAAAGTGCACTATAAGATTCAACATTAACCATGTTGAATGTACCTGATATTGTTTGACAAATATCAAAACCTTCGGCAAGATTATCTAAATGAAGCGCATCAAAAGCTTCATAAGATTCTTGTTTATAATAAGAGAATGTTAAATTATCGTGATCGAATGAATTAAAAGCTTCTAACATCACATTATTTCTTCTCTCTTGGAACTTTTTAGAATATAGTTTCAAAATAAATGCTGCAATAATTAAACTACCAAAGATAAAAATCACCGCAAAATATGGCCAAAACTTAAAACTTAAATATCCACCGATAACATTTAATCCTATCCACAACAATAAATCTAACCAAAGAACAATTTTTAGATTTCTTTTTAACGCTTTAAAATTATCCACAATAAACCTCCTAAATTCACTAATTAAAAATATTTTATTATAATAAAAAAAAATTGTAAACAGGCTTGCTTACAATTTCATATTATTTTAAATCTAAATTAAGATTATATGCTAGTCCTAACATATTATCTTTTATTATTAAAGAAACATCCTCACCACGACTTACAAGATACACAAAATCTTCTTTTTCTAATTTTAAAAAGATATTTGTAATATCCCATATATATTTATGATCTCTTGATAATCCTTTGATATCACCATAATAAAGATTATCAAGAACATTTACTTTAACCAAATTATTAGATAATGTGTATGAATCTATTTTAGTCTTTATAGCTTTATATAATCCTTTAGATTCTTCTTGATTATTTATAACTTTAATTTGTTTATAGCTATAAAATGTTTTAAAACTATAACTCAAATCACTAATATTTAATTTGACTAAGTTAAGACCACCAAATGGAGTAACATTGTTACCTCCATCTATATATAAGAAACCATCTTTAACTAAAGGAGATAACGATACTTTATTTGAATTATCAAAAAATAAAGGAATTGGTAAATGACCACATACTTTAAATGGATAATTTTTTACTTTATCTATTTCATCATTATCTACTAAATTCTTTTTAATAGCTTCAGAAAAATCACAGTGTGTAAGTAAAACTTTGTCATTGATAACAATTGATGTAGGTAAATTTAACACGAAATCAAAATATTTTTTATATTTTATATTAATTAAATCAAGCGCCAAATCTATATCAAATGGATCTATAAGGTAATTAGCTCCAATACCTTCATAAAACTCATTTAATATAGTCTTCTTTAATACACGACTATATTTATTAAGGCGTTCCTTATTACAAGGTCTTTTAAATTCCCTTAAAACATTATCACAGTTACCTAAAATATAGAAAACGTGACCACTCTTCATAATATCAATAACATAATCAAGAATATCTATATTTTGGTCTCCTTTTTCAATAAGGTCACCTAATATAAATAAATATTCTTTATTTAAATCTAAATCTTTGATACATTCTTTAAATAAATCAAGATTAGCATGAACATCTGATATTAAATAGATTGAATTATTCTTTATAAATTTCTTCAGTATCATATAATAATCCTTGATTCATAGCATATTCAATTAATACATAGCTAACAAGAATATCTAATTTAGTTGAATATAACATAGATAACATATTCAAATTCAAGTGATTGCCCCTCTTTAAATCTTCATATAAATATCTAAGTAAAATAGTAGGTCCTAATCTATCGATATAGTTTCTCTTTTTTTCATAAGTTTTTAAAGGCTCAATTTTTTTCAAAAGATCTTTTCTGTAAGGCACTTCTAGCAACTTACTTAAAGTTTCATTTAAAAGAGACTTTAAATCATATACAATGAAATAATCAATATTTAGCAATTCAGCAAACACTTCAACAGCTCTTATGGCTAATTCTTTTTTAGTCAAAGATCTTGTAGTATATTCTGATAAATAGTCTAACACTGTTCCTTCATAAATATTACGTTTTGTATGTTTAATAACATTACGTTGGCAATAAGAATATATTTCGATATATCTATCTACTAAATCCTGATATTTGATATCAGGCATATCAAATGTTAGAGTATAGCGATATCCTTGATATCTCTTATAGCTCTTCATTGTATCAAGATAACCTAAAGCTATATTTTTCATAATACGGTCATGGTCAAATTGCATAAATGTACCAAGATTATGAGTAGGTTTAATATAACGAACAAAGCTTTTATTTAAATATTCTTTATGAGTTGGTTCCATATTTAAATCAATAGCGACAACCTCATCTGATCCAAGACGAAGGCAATAATTAATTGGTAAGTTATCATAATATCCACCATCAACGAATGTCTTATCACCTATTTTGCAAACAGGAAATACTGGCCAGCATGATGCACTTGCCAAAACATAATCTTTAATTTCATCAGGAGATAATTTATTAGCATCAACTTCAACGCCCTTCATTTGACTGAATTGAGCAGTTACAATGCCAAATGTAATATCAGAATTAATGATTTTTTCAGGAACAATATATTGGTTAATCAGCTTTTTTAAAGGTCTAATATCAGCACCACGATTTGTAACAAAGTTTAGAACCATATTGATACTATTTCTATTATTACGAATACCATTGATAATATCATATCTATCAAAATTAAATCCGTATTTCATAATCATAGATACATCAAGTTTTTCCCAAAGATCGTAATCACGTTTCAAATCATGTTGGCAATACATAGCAGCATTTAAGCAGCCAATTGAAGTACCTGTTACAATATCAAATTTTTCTCCAAGTTCTTCTAAAGCTTTGAAGCAACCTGCTTCATAGCTACCCTTGGCACCGCCACCGCATAGCGCTAGACCTTTTTTCATAAGCATCACCTAATCTTTATCTTTAATTCTTTGATTTCTTTCCTCTAAACTGAAAGGACATCCACAATAATCTTGACGATACATTCCGTTTTCAAGACTCATCTTGATAGAGTCTTTGTATCCTTCTTCTTTTTTAAAATCCGAAAATAAATATTTTACATTATATTTTTTTTCTAAACTATATCCAATCTCATTAATCCAATGAGTAACTTTATAAGGAGAAATTGATAAACTAGTAGTAAAATATTCACAATTTAACTCCTTAGCTTTTTTAGCTGTCTTTTCAAGTCTAAGTTCATAACATAAATGGCATCTTTCACTACGCTCACCATCATGTTCATGGCCTTTAACTTTATCAAGATAGTCATTAAAGTTATAAGTGTCATAAATAACTGGAATATTAAATTTTTTACAATATTCAACTTCTTCTAAAAGTCTTTTATTATATTCAGCATATGGCGCTATATTATCATTTGAATAAAAGACTGTGATATTAAAATAATCTTTTAAAACTTTTATTGTATGTGTTGAGCATGGTGCACAACATGTATGTAATAAAAGAGTAGGTTTATAATCTAGATTCTTTAAGAATTCTAGAAATTCTTTATAGTTTTGTATCATTATATCATTCTCACAAATTTGCTTGCAATATTAGCATCTTTTAATAAATCTAAAGCTTCTTCTTTTGAAACAAAAACAATCTCTTTTACTTCGCTTGATAGATTTATAAATCCATCAACATCAACTAAGAAACCAACCATCAAGTTTTCTGTCTTTTCCATAGGCATGCTTCCTAAATATTTAATATTCAAACTAGCTAGTCCAATTTCTTCTAAAATCTCTCTCTTGCATGCATCAGTTAAAGTCTCATTAGGTTTAACAAATCCTGCTACAAGTACATATCTATCACGACCATAGCTTTGTTTGATACATGCTATTTTACCACTACTATTTCTTGCTACTATTATAACACAAGTATAGAAAAAATCCTGATAATTTCTATTGCACATAGGACAATGTGATAAAATATCGTCTCCAAGTTTAACAAAACTAGTTTTAGTACCATCTTCTGGGCAGTAATTAAATTTCATCTTCTGAAACCAAGAAAGATGTAATTTCAGCAATATACATTGTGTGGAGATTATCCTCTTCTCCATCACCATAAAATCTTTCAACTATTGATTTATCAAAGATATTATCTTTAATAAATTCACTTTGATATATCTTTTTAACCTTGAACACAAAATCACTTTGTTTGATATATGATACTTTAGTGTCAGTATCATAAATAGGTGTCAATCCAGTTTCTTTATATTTATCAAGGTCTCTACCAGAATGACGCCCCATATAAATTAATTCATCTTTATATTTATCAGATAAGAAAGATAAAGTGAATCTATCAGCTTCATCTAATAAATGCTTAGTAAATCTAGATTTTTTAACAAAAATAATTGCAACTTTCTTATTAAAAAGAGTTCCTAGACATCCCCAAGAGATAGTCATAGAATTTCTATGTTCTAAATCTCCTGCTGTTACAAGCACATTTCCTTTATTATAAATTTCAAAAGGATTCACATTAAATTTATCAAAATCTCCGTGTATCATACAACCTCCTACAAATTAACAACTGCAAATAAGTTATTTAGTGTATGAGCTAGCAATGATGAATAAATATTCTTCTTCATGAAATAATAAATTGAAGCTAGCATAACACCTGATAAGAAATAAACTAAAAATAGAACAATCCAAACCAAAACAGGATATCCGTTACTAGATAACATATGTGGAAGTGCAAATATAAGAGCGCTTATGCCTATGTCAAATAACGCAGTCACCCATTTCTTTTGCCACTTTGAAGAAATGCGTCCTGTTAATTCCATCAAAGCTTTTCTATATACAAGTTCCTCAACTAGTGGCGCAAATAAAATAGTAGATACTACAACTAGTCCTTTTCCACCATATTTGACCATATTAGCAATAATATTTTCATTTTGACTAGTTAAATCTTTATATCCCATATTAGTAATAATTAAGCTTGATAATTCAGATAATCCTTTAGAAATCAACATAAATAGAAGTCCCTCTAACAATATTAATAAGAAAAACTTAAATTTAGTGAAGGCTTTGGCATCTTTAACCAAGTAACCTCTTCCAAAGATAGGCACAATTATGAACAACAACATATAACTAAAGAAGTTAATGTAAGATTGAACTGTATAATATAGTTTAATATTTTTTTCACTAGACTCATCAAGTTGTAAACCTAATTTAAATACTTCTTGTAAAGTCATATTATTATTGCTTGCAAATATTTGAGAGACAATAATGCTTATAAGTAGTGTGCCAAAAATATATATAATTAAATAAACAAGTACTATTGATAAAGGATTAGTTTTAAATAATTCTTTTATAGTAAATCCATAAGTATTATTAGTATTTATATTTCTATTCTTTTCCATATAATCCTTCCTTATTCATATTTCTTAATCCTTTAGGATAATGATTCTTAAGATGACCATTAGAAGCCTTAAAACCACCAAGGACAAGATTATCCACCATAAGTACACCATAACCATTTGAAGATTCAGCCATGATTTCTTCACCATGTAAATAATCAAGAATTCTTGGATCATTATAATCTAGGACTACTTTATTTTTAAAGAAGCTACCGAGAGCTTTAAACATATGATGATGTGGAATAAATCTACCTTTTTCCACCTCACCAAGCTCTACACCATAATTTCTAACTTTAAGTTTAGATAAATCAGCATCAAGTCCTGCTAAGTAATAATAATTACCAACTTTAATAATATTTTTAAAAGTAGTTGTCAGATTATCTTTAATAAATTTTTTAACAACATCTAAATCTTTATCATTACCATTAGAAATCTTTTTTAAAGGCTTAAATGCTTCACTTGCGTCTTTTTCAAGTAACGCCATAAATTGACCTTCACCACGTTTCATAGGGTAAAAGCGATAAGTGTTGTCGATGAATCCTTTATAAGAATTATTCACAATAACATCTGATGCCGGTATCAAATGATAACCTAAAGAAATAATATATTCTACCATTTCTTCATCTTCAGCTTTATCAAATGTACATGTAGAATATATTAATTTTCCACCTTTTTTTAACATTTTATTGGCTTCATTAATGATTTCAATATCTCTATCATGACAAACTTTATTATTTTCTAAAGACCATTGATTTCTAGCATCCTCATCTTTTCTCATCATACCTTCACCACTACAAGGTGCGTCTAGTACAATTACATCAAAGAATCCGTTGAATACTTTAGCTAAATCTTTAGGACTATTGTTAGTGATTACCGCATTCTTAAAGCCTAAACGCTCTAGGTTAGAAAACAATATGTCACTTCTCTTTTTATCTATTTCATTAGAAACCAAAACACCATTTGGTATTCTTCTTAAGACTTGGCTTGATTTACCACCTGGAGATGCACATAAATCAAGAACGATTTCATCTCCTTTAAAATCATATAAATTAACAGGCATCATCGCACTAGGTTCTTGAAAATAGAAACCACCAGCATGATGATATATAGTAGTACCATATTTTAGATTATCATTTAAATAATAACCATCAATATCATATGGAATCTTTTCAAGTGGCATATTGGTATTTTTCAAAAAAGTATCAATATCAATATTATTTAATCTTATAGATCTAACTGGTTCTTTTTTTAACGATTCTAAATAATCATTATATAAAGAACCAAGATATTCTTTCATTCTTTCTAAGTAGATTTCGTTCATATAATTCACCATTTTAATTATATTAAAAAATAGCCAAAAATGAAAGAAAGATAGCCTCTTTAGTTAACATATTCAAAAAAAGGATTCACTTTTTTGTGAATCCAAAATTATTATTAGTCAAAATAAATTACAACAACAAATTACTTATTATTGTTCAATATTTTCTACAGTTTCTATCTCTTTTACTTCTGCACTGTTGACATATAAGCTTCTTAAGCTATATACGATTGTAGTAACAAACATCAATCCAAATGTTACCATAATATATGAATGAGCTAAGCAAGGAACTTTTGAACCTAAATTAGCACATTTAATGAAACAATAAAATAATTTAATGATAAAATATGAATTAATACCTACATTAATATATGTATAAACATTATTTTTATATTTATATCCTAACGCAGCAAATACAATTGTTGCAATCAAAATTAGATAAAAATAAATTGGTAATCCTTTATCAATATATTGAGAAAATGTTATAAATTTAGCAGTACTAACTTGATATGAATAAGACTCAGGGTGAGTAAAATAATCTACGTTAATTAATAAAATAGTTACAAATACTAAAATTGGTTCTATAAGAATCAAATATTTATAGTTGATTCTTTTAAATGCTAAAAATATAAATAAAACGCTAAATATGATTTCTACAAGTAATATAAAATCATATGTTATATATTCAACATTAGTCTTACTATAGATTTCAGGCATAACTGATACTGTTAACAAGCAAAAGAATGCAGTTAAAATTGCTAAACAAATATTTAATTTTTTCATTTTTATTCTCCTTCTTTAAATTCAAATTTTGTTAATGAAATAGCTGTAAGAATTAGTAAATAAGCTACTGTTTGTACGGCAAAAAAGCCTTCATTCACAAACATTAATAGTCCTAATGAAATTACTAATACAACTGATATAAGTCTAAGATTCTCTTTATAAAATGACGCAATATAAACAATAAAAATTATAATTGATGATAACAAAACAAAATATTCTTGTTTAAATAAATTATTTATATTTATGTCTTTTAATTTAGATAAATATGGGTACAAAATAGACAACAATACTAATCCTAGTGATAAAATAGTAATCTTTGAATCTACTTTATTTAATAATGAAATAACAATTAAAGAAATAGATGCTGCTAACATAAAAGAATAACTAAAAAATTCATCTTTTAGTTGAGTAAAACTATCTCCTAAACATGGATATATTAAACTTAAAGAAAAAAATGCAGCAATTATTCCAAGTGTCAAGCAAATCTTTTCTCTCAATTTTAAAATAGACATATACTTCCCTCCTTACTAATTCCTATTATAAACCAAAAATAGAAAAAGGACTCACTTTTTTGTGAATCCTAAGTTGTTATTTAGTTGAAGTCTGTTTATAAAGATTAACATCAAGTTTTTGATATGGAATTTCAATTCCAGCTTTATCAAATTCTCTCTTTACTTCTTCTAACATATAGAAGTAAACAGTCCAATAATCACTACTCTTAACCCAAACACGAGTCTTAATATCGATTGATGAAGAATTATGTTCAGCCATACGAACAAAAATATCTTTATCTTTTAATACTAATTCATTCTGATTTATAATCTTAGTAATAATCTTAACCGCTTTATCATAATCTGCATCATATGAAATTGACCAGATTTGGTCAACTCTTCTGATAGGTTTAGCTGATACATTGACAATTACGCCACTAGATAAGGCTCCATTTGGTACACATATAGCTTTATTATCTGTTGTGACTAGATGAGTGTAGAATGCACGAATATCTTCAACTGTACCTTCAACACCTTGAGCACTAATGAAATCACCTACTCTAAAAGGACGCATTACAAGTATAACAATACCACCAGCAAAATTAGACAATGATCCTTGAATTGCAAGACCAATTGCTACACCAATAGATGCAAGTACTGAACCAATTGATGCAGTTTGAATACCAATGAATCCTAAGAATAACAATACCCAAATAATTTTAAATCCAATCGATATAATTTGATAAATTACAGAAGTAACTGTCTTGTCGCTTCCACGTTTTACCATTCTATTTCTTACATGGCGTGCAAAACGATTAGTAATCTTAATCATAATGAATAAGACAATTAATCCAATAACTACTCTAATACCTGTTGTTGATAACCAATCAACTACCTTTTTCCACACATTAGCCCAATCTTCACTTGTCAGATGGAAGATATCACTATTTGTGGCTGCACTACTTGTAGCATTCTCAACTTCACTTGTTGATTCTGCAAGTAAAATAGGAGTTATTTTATTTAAAAACATATTCAATTATCCTCCTTATTATTTAACAATATAATTATAGACTAAATAATATAAAAAATCACTTACTAAAATTTAATTTTTCCCAATTTAGTTAATATTAAAAGCTCTATTTACGCAAATAGATTTATTTTTTAATAAAAATAAAGTATAATCTAACAAGGTGATAAATTATGACAGAATTGTTAGCTCCAGCCGGAGATTTAGAATGCTTCAAGCAAGCAATATATAATGGTGCAGACGCAGTTTATCTTGCAACTGAACGTTTTGGTGCTCGTGCTTATGCTAAAAATTTAACTTTAGATGAATTAAAGATAGCATTAAGCTTAGCTCACCAAATTGGTAAGAAAATATATGTTACAGTAAATACTGAACTTAAAGAAAACGAGCTTGAAGACTGCAAGAAATACGTCAAGACTTTATATGAACTTGGTGTTGATGCAGTCATCGTGGCCGATTATTCAATGATCAACTTCATCATTGAACAATGTCCTAATATGGAAGCTCACATTTCAACTCAAGTTGGTATCAAAGATTTAAATGATGTCTACTTCTTCGACTCAATTGGTGCAAAGCGTTGCGTATTAGCTCGTGAAGTTTCTTTTGATGAAATTAAGAAAATTAAAGAAGTAAGTAAAATGCCACTAGAAATATTCGCTCATGGCGCTCTTTGTGTATCATATAGTGGTGGATGTTTATTCTCTTCAATGTTGACATTAAGATCAGGAAATCGTGGTAGATGTGCTCAAAACTGCCGTCGTGATTACAAATTATACAAAGACGGAAAGCTTATTGAAGAAGGCTACCATCTATCTATGCGTGACTTAAACACTTCTTACTATCTAAAAGATTTACAAAATATAGATGTAAATTCTTTAAAAATTGAAGGTAGAATGAAAGACCCTGAGTATGTTAAGATCGTTGTTGGTGAATATAGAAAGAAAATGGATGATCCTAATTATGAACCTAAGAGTCTAGATACAATTTTCCACAGAAATTATACAAAAGGTTTCTTATTCAATGAAGATAGAGGTTCAATTGTTGATATTCATAAGAAAAACAATGAAGGCGCATTTATCGGTACAATTGGAGATAAGCAAGGTAATTTAACTCGTGTCAATTTAACTCGTGATCTTCAATTAAATGATAGAATTCGTATTGAAGGTGAAGAAGACTACTTCTTCACAGTTGATCAAATCTTTGATTTAAAAAATAATGAAGTGACAAAAACTAATAAGCCATGTCTTTTAAACATTTATAGACAAATGGAACCTGGTGCAAAGATTTACAAAATGATTGATACATCTATTGATTTAACAATCACAAATCTTTTCAAAGCTCCTATTACAATTGTAGCTAGCGGTTCTGTTGGTACTCCTTTAACTCTTCAAACATCTGTTCAAGGTATTAAGTTTGAAGGAAAGAGTGAAGCTTTATTTGAACCAAGTCAATCTAGACCAATTGATTTACAAACTTTAACTAAACAATTAAAGAAATTATCAGATACTAGTCTTTATTTAGACAAAGTTATCAACAATTTAAATGGTGACTTATTTATGACAATTTCTTCAATCAATGAAGCTCGTAGAAATCTAGTTGATAATATCACTTCATATTTTCAAGGTAGAAGGAATGATTTTATAAACAAATCCGAATTCAATGCCCCAAGCTATGATGATCACGAGCTTATGCTAACTGCATATTGTACAACACGTGAACAATATATTGAATGTCAAAAAGCTGGTATTAAGAAAATTTATTTTGAAGATGAAAATACTTATACTGCTTATGTTAAGCCTCATTACAACAAAACAGAAAACTATATGTTAGTTGGTTCATATGGAGGAATTCAATTCCATAAAGGTCAAGCTAGTGAAATCATTTCTGATTATTCATTTAATGTATGTAATAGCGATTCTATCTACTATTTACATAAGCATGGTGTTGATGTTGTCACATTATCACTTGAGATGAGTCAAAATGAAATAAAGAATGTTGTAGATTCATACAGACAAAAATTCAATCAAAATCCAAACATTGAAATAACAGTATACGGACATCAAAACTTAATGACATTAAAATATTGTCCTTTAAGGAGGTATGGTGAATGTGGTAAATGTCAAGACCACACATATGAACTAGAAGATTCATATTCTAAATTCCCTACATCTAGAAAAGACTGTATCACTCATATCTACAATGATAAAGCTCTAAATTTAATTGATGATTTAAATGAAATAAGACAACTTACTAATCGTATTCGTCTTCAATTTACTATAGAAGATCAAGCTGAAACAAGAAAAGTTATTGAAGAATATATGGAAAAAATTAATAATCCATATAATTCAAAATCATATTTCAATAAAAAAATGGATACTCGCGGTTATTACAAGCGTGAGGTATTATAAAAGAAAATATCAAGTTCACTTTTATTTGAACTTGATATTTTTTTATTTATTTAATTTCTTCTTTAGTAATTTCTTTAATTGGATTTGGATTATTTTTTAATCCAACAACTTCATCTACAGGTAATGTGAAGATGATTCCATGAGCTTCTGTGGTTGAACCTGCTTCTTTATTAATTGATATCAAAATATTTTCTTTAACATCTTTAGGAGCAAGAATTAACACCAATTCTTTTTCAGGGCTCATAAAAATCTGAAACTTAGATAACATCTCTTCTTTAGCAGTACCACGACCATTTACAACAGTTCCGCCACCAGCTCCTGCTTCACGAGCCGCATCCATGACAGAACCAGAGAATCCTTCATTTACAATTACTATTATTAATTCATATTTCTTTTCCATCTTAATCCTCGATTCCTGCTAAAAATTTATAGCTATTTAATCCTATCATTTGACTCAAAGGAATAGTGAAGGCGATGCCTTGAGCATCTTTAACTTTAAAATATTTATCTTCATATTGAGCCAAAATATCTTTAACTTTAGTCTCTTTAACAAAAGAAATAATTACAGCTTTTTCAGACTTATTTAAACCTAAATATTGTAATATTTGTTTACTCGCAAGTCCATTACCATATATTACTTCGCTTTGATTTACATCAAAAGATTCTAAAACTGATGTAAAGAAATCAGCTTTTTTTCTATTTACAATAGTAACTAACACTTTTAATTTGATTGGAGCGTCTAATGATTTTTCATTACTCATATATAAACCTCCTAGAAATTGATAAAGACATCATCGTCTTTTATCTTTTCAATATTTTTCATTCTTCTCTTCTTTTGAATAGTCTTTTCTGCTACCGCTTTAAAGCCTAGTAATTGAATTGTGATAAGTGGAGTCATCGCTACCATCGCTACAACACCATAACCATTATTGAAGATACCGTCTTTGCACAATATCGTACAAGCACCAATTGCAAGTGGCAATATGAAGCTTGTAGTTAAAGGACCACTAGCAACACCACCAGCGTCACATGCGATACCTGTATAGATATGGGGAACAAAGAATGCTAAGCCAAATGAAATCAAATAACCTGGTATTACATAATATAATATTGAAAAATTAAAAACAATACGAATCATTGATAACATTATTGAAACACCTACACCAATAGATAAAGCAATTAATAATGTCTTTTTAGAAATAGCACCTAAAGTAACTTCATCAACCTGGTGAGTTAATGATCTTACAGCAGGTTCTGCTAATACTGTAAGCATACCTATTACAAAACCTAGTGAAGCAAGTGCAGCAGGATATTGAGCAAGGCTTTGTCCAAGTCTAAAACCAATTGGTAAATAACCTATTTCTGCTGCTGTTAAGAACATTACAAGACCAACCAATGTATAAACAAGAGCTAGTACCATAATCAAAATCTTTTTCTTTGGTAATTTAATGAATAATACATTTATTACAAAGAAGAAACCAAACATTAATGCAAGTGCCACAAATATATTCTTAAAGTTTTCAAACAAATTTCTTAATATGTGCAAAGCTTCAGTTTGCATCGCATATCCTGTAGGTGCGTCATTATTATAATTAGTTACTAATTCTTTTAACTGATCTGATTTAATTAAAAGACCAAGTAATACAACAACTATAATTGGCCCAATTGATGAAAGAGCAATTAGACCGAATGAATTCTCTTTCGCATCTCTACCACCAATTGTAAGAGAGAAACCAGCACCAAGAGCCATAATGAATGGTACAGTTACAGGTCCTGTTGTAACTCCACCTGAGTCAAATGATATAGATATGAAATCTCCATTTCCATTAAACAAAAGTAATGTTGCAAATGCGAATAACATCATGTAGAAAAATAATAATATTTGGGATAAATCACGCTTAGTTAATATCTTCAATACACCAATAACTAAGAATATACCAACACCTAGTCCAATTGCAATTACTAGTACTAAATTCCCAGGTATTCCTGCAATTGAAGGAATAGCATCCTTCAATTGATTAGCTAATACTGTCAAATCTGGTTCAGCAATTGTAATCAATACACCAAGGACAAAACATACACCAAGTATTAATTTTAGTTTTTTAGTTTTAACTAATGTTGAACCAACCTCACGACCCATCGGTTCAATCGCAAGATCAGCACCTAAACTAAATAAACTAATACCAAATATTAAGAATACTGTTGAAACAATAAATACAATCACCTCATGGACTGTCATTGTGAACAACGGTGTTAATGCCAATACTAAGACAAGTAGTGAAATTGGTAAAACAGAAGCTATCGCTTCTTTTAATTTCATTAATAATCTCTTACCCACACTATCACCTCTTTTAATCATTATAGCATATAATTTTTATATATCTTTTATTAAATGTAAAATATTAAACAAAAAGACTAGCAAGCTAGTCTTTGATTAATAATTTTTTAAAGCCTTTGTTGCTCCATTAACTAACAAATTATAGAACAATATATCAAGTCCTATATATAATGCAACAATGAAGCAAGGAATCAATATCTTAGCCCATAATACTAGATTACAAGCTGAAATATATAGAACCATCACCACCATCATCATAAGAAGTGATGAGAATACTGAAATAAATTGGCTAGATTTAACCATCTCTTGTTCGCTAATATAATCAAACTTAGGTTTTCTCATATTTATATACAACATAAATAAGTTTTCAAATACACTTACTAAAAGTGGGATAAATCCAATAATTAATGAATCATATAAAGTTGGTTTAACAACAAATATATAAATTAAAGCTTCTACTACATTAAGAATTATTGTATGAATCAATGAAATATAAATCTTTGATTTAATATATTTCTTAGGATCAATAGGTAATGTTTTAATAATATATAAAGCTTTACCTTCAAAATTAATTAAAGCCTGGCTACATACAAATATATTATTTATATAAATCATGAAGCAAGGAAGCACAAATGGGTATTGTCTAGCAAAGAATATAAGGCTTTCTTTACTTTCACTCTTATCAAAACGCATTAATAAAGCCATTACTATACAAAATCCAAGTCCTAATAGAGAAATGATAACTACATTTAAAAGATATGGTCTAGATCTTAAGATACGCTTTAAATCAAGAGACATAAAAGTCTTTAATTCAGATTTATTAGCTAAATCTTTTCTAATATATTTATTATCACTTTTAACACTTTGAACTAAGATATGCATAGATCTATATACCTTAGCAGTAATTAGTGTTAAAACTACTACTAGGGCTAAATTAATTAATATATAAAATAAATAGAAATATGGCTTACCACTAGCATTATTCAAAAAATAATATGTTGGGTTAATGTAAGAAGCACCCTTAAATCCAGAAAAATCAGGATTGCCACTAGATGTTTTAGTTGATATTGTGAATGAGATGGCAAACACTAATACAAATGTAGCAATGTTAAAAATAATATCAAGAATACTACTAAATCTTTTAGATTTAGCTGATATATATGAGAATAGTGTAGCAAATAAGCACGCTACAAACATTGGGAATATTGGTATTAAGAACATATTCAATATTCCGTTTATTATAATCATATATTCATGAGTTTTAATAACACTATAAACAACATTAGGCAAAGATATACCTACACTATAAATGAAAAATATAATATATTCACTTACTAATTTAGATAACACAATATGACTTTTTTTAATAGGCATAGCTTCTAAGATGTCAAAATCTTTTGCGGTATATAAGCCTTTTAGCAAGATAATTCCTTGCATAAATACAAACATTGTTAGCACAATTACTATAAGTGGTTCAGTAACACTATAATTTGTGTCAAGCCAATTAAGAGCCCAAGCTAAATAACCGCCAACAAGTAATGATAATGCTAAATATGTTAATATTACATTTAAGAAGGTTGATTTCTTTTTTCCTTTTCTTGGATAAGATTCAAGAATACTAATCTTTACAAGTGACAAAAAATTATTCATCTTTCTTATCCTCGTCTATAAATAGTTCAAGGAACTTGTCCTCAAGTGACTCATCACCTTTAACTTCTTCTGTTAAACCAGAAGCTATAATCTTACCATCTTTAATAATCGCAACCTTGTTACAGAATTTTTCAACAACCTCTAGTACATGGCTTGAAAAGAAAATAGATACTCCTTCTTCTTGACATAATGTCAACATTAAATTCTTTAAATCGTGGCTAGCTTTAGGATCTAGACCAACAAATGGTTCATCTAAAATAATTAGTTTTGGACTATGAATCAAAGCGCTAATTAAGGCTAGCTTTTGTTTCATACCATGTGAATAGCTTCTAATTGGATTTGCCAAGTCTTGTTCAATACCAAATAAAGTAGCATATTTATGAATTAATTCATTCTTAGCATCACCAACTTGATAAATATTTGCTACAAAATCTAAATATTCAATTCCTGACAATTGTTCATATAAATCAGGATTATCAGGAATATATGCAATTTGCTTCTTAAATTCCAAATTATTATCCAAAATATTCTTATGATTAAATAAGATTTCTCCATCTTTATAATCATTGATACCAACAATACATTTGATAGTTGTTGATTTACCGGCACCGTTAGGACCTATAAATCCATAAATATCACCATCTTCAATTGTGATATTTATATCATCAATAGCTTTCTTACTTGCACCTTTATAAGTTTTTGACAAATGTCTAATCTCTAACATACAAAATCTCCTTTATTATCTGCCTTAATTATAATATAATTTAAATTATTTTTATATAAATTATGTGAAAAATATACAAAATTAGACAAAATGTTAAATTACTATAATTTGAAAAAA
>CAMNGZ010000007.1 GCA_946538835.1 uncultured Clostridium sp.
TTTTTTATTTTATATGGATAAATTAGCAAAATAAAAAAGTTAGAAAAAACTAACTTTTTACGTGCATATCGTTTGAAGTTTTAAAATAGTAAAGTTAAAATGATTTTAGACATATAATGAAAGAGGTAATAATATGGCTAATATTTATGATTTTAATGTTTTAAAAAGAGACGGTTCTGAATTTTCTTTATCTGAACTTAAAGGTAAAGTTTTATTAATTGTAAATACTGCGACAGGTTGCGGTTTTACTCCACAATATGAAGAAATTGAATCTTTATATGAAAAATATCATGAAAAAGGACTTGAAGTATTAGATTTCCCTTGTAATCAATTTAAGGAACAAGCTAAAGGAACTGATGAAGAGATTCATAGTTTCTGCCAATTGAAATATAATACTAAGTTTGATCAATTCAAAAAGATTGAAGTAAATGGTGAAAATAAGATTGCATTATATGCATTTCTTGAGGAAGCTGCGCCATATAAGAAACCTAAAGGAATTAAGAATGGTGTAGCAATGTCTCTACTTGAAAAATTATCAGGTACTAAAGGTACAAACGAAATTCATTGGAACTTTACTAAATTTTTAGTATCACGTGATGGTGAAATTATCAAGAGATTTGAACCTGTTGAAAAGCTTTCTGACGTTGAAAAGAATATTATTGAATTTTTAAAGTAAGAATATGATGCTAGGAAACTAGCATCTTTTTTTAACCTTTTATTATATCACAAAATGTTGTGTTTTTACATCCTTATAAGTAAAATCTTTCTAACCTATAATATAGTTAGGTAGGGTGATAAAATTGAAGAAATTTAAATTGAGAAAAGATTTATTTAAAGGCACTCTAAATGATCAAGAATGTGATGAATTATTTGATTTATTTTTAAAGAATAAGTACATCGACAAAGATAATATATTAAGTATTAGATTTTTTATGTTTTATCAAAATTACTTTTTATATTTGCCACATAATTTAGAGCCAAGAAGAAAAGAGGTATTTGATTGTATCAATAAGTTAAACTTTACTGAGCGTGACTTCATGCAAAGCAAAGCTGACTTTAAGAAGAAGCCTGTTGGCTTTAAAGATTGAGCATTTTTATACAAAAAAAATTTCACTTGTGATAAAATACTAAAGTATTTAGCAGGTGAATATTATGAATATTAGTAAAGAAGCTAGTGTACTAATTAATGAAACTTTAAAAAAGTATAATAAAGAAGTCTTAGCATTTAAATATATAAAATCTTTAGAACAAATGTCTGTTTCTATTTTAACAAAGGAAGAGGCAATAGATTTTGAAGAATTAGATGGTGTTTTAGTTAAATTTGTTGATGATGCAAAGAATGCAACTAAAAACTGGTCTATCGTAGAAGAAAATGGTAAATTAACAATTCAAAAGAAGTGTAAGTGTTGTACAGATGATTGTTGTGAATATGTTTGTAACAAAATTACACCTGAGTGCAGTAAAAATAAAAAATAAATCTAATTAGATGTTGATAACTTATGTTACCGACATCTTTTTTGTTAGATTTAAAACAAAAAAAGATACTATATAAGCTAATTAGTCAAAGATTTAAAAACTTATTGGTTATCACTTATATAAAGTCTCAAATTAGTATATAATTAAAGACGAGATAAAGTGGAGGTTTTCAATGAGAAAAACAAAAATTATATGCACACTAGGACCAGCAGTAGATACAAAAGAAATGCTAATTAAAATGGTAGAAAACGGTATGAACTGCTGCAGACTTAACTTTTCACATGGTACACATGCAGAACATGAAGTAAGAATTAAAAGAATTAAAGAAGTGAGAGAGGAAATGAATATCTCCCTTCCAATTATGCTTGACACAAAAGGACCTGAAATTAGAGTTAGAGATTTTAAAGATGGTGTTCAAACTTTAACAGAAGGTAGTTTATTTAGAATCACTCCTGACGATGGTAGTCTTGGTGATGCAACACATACATGCATCACATATCCTCGTTTAGCTGAATTCGTTCACGAAGGAGATATGATACTTGTTGATGATGGTTCAATCGAACTTGAGGTTGTTAGAACAGAAGGTAAAGATGTAATTACTAAAGTTTTAAACACTGCAGTAATTAAAAATCATAAATCTATTAATGTTCCTAATGTTATTATTGATCAACCATTTATTTCCGAAACTGATAAAGAGGATTTGATTTTTGGATGTCAACAAGGCGTAGATTATGTTGCAGCCTCATTTACAAGAAGAAAAGAAGATGTACTTGAACTTCGTAAGCTTCTTGATGATAATGGTGGAAAAGATATTAAGATTATTTGTAAGATTGAGAATACTGAAGGTATTCAAAATATGAATGACATTATCGAAACTGCTGATGGTGTCATGGTAGCTCGTGGTGATATGGGCGTTGAAGTAGCATTTAAATATTTACCTGCAATTCAAAAGGATATGATTTCAAAATGTTATCGTATGGGTAAGATTGTTGTAACAGCTACACAAATGCTTGACTCAATGCAACACAACCCACGTCCAACTCGTGCAGAGGTTAGTGACGTTGCCAATGCTATTTATGATAGAACAACAGCAATTATGTTATCTGGTGAATCTGCTGCTGGTAAATATCCTGTTGAATCTGTTCGTGCAATGCGCGATATTGCGATTGCAACTGAATCTGATATCAATTATCAAGAACGTTTCTACAAGAATAATTTAAATCTTGGTGAAGGTGTATTATCTACAATTTGCAACAGTGCTGTACAAGCAAGCTTTCAAATTGATGCAAAGGCTATTGTTTGTGTAACTATGCATGGTGTAACAGCTCATGTATTATCATCATATCGTCCTGAATGCCCAATTATTGCGGTAACAGTAGATCGCAAGGCATATCATCAATTAGGCCTTGTATGGAACGTTACTGCTGTTAAGGCTGAAGAGCAACATTCAACAGATGAATTATTCTTATATGCTGCTAAAAAGGCTGAAGAAACTGGTCTTGTTAAAAAAGGCGATAAGATTATTATCCTTGGTGGATCTTACATTGGTTGTGGTATTACAGATACTATGAAAATTCATACAATGAAATAATTTTGAATTAAATTAGGATATACTTTTGTATATCCTTTTAAATTGAAATATTTATTTCAAAAAAACAATAAAAGCGTTTTCAAAATTCTATTGAAAACGATTTTCATAAATGCTATAATTTTAATAGTAGCGAGGTGTTTTCCATGTCAAATGCAACTATATATGATGTAGCCGGTAAAGCTGAGGTATCTCTTGCCACAGTTTCTCGTGTTTTAAATAATCCAGAGAAGGTTAATGAGGCTACTAGAGAAAAAGTTTTAAAGGTAATTAAAGAATTAGGATATAGACCTAATGCCATTGCACGTGGTTTAGCAAGTCATAAGACAACTACTGTAGGTATTATGTTAAGTGATGTAACAAGAGCATCAACAAGCCAATTACTTGGTGGTATTATTGATATCGCTAAAAAGTATAGCTATTCAATTAAGATTTTCTCAATGTCAGGTGAAACAGATGTCCTAGATAGTATTCGTGATGTTGTTGCAGAGCAAGTTGATGGTATCCTTTTATTAAATGATGAACTTGATACTCGTCAAATGAATATTATTAAAGAACAAGCTAGCAATGCTAACATTCCACTTGTATTAACAAATGTAATTTCAGATGATCCTGAATTGCCAAGCGTAGCAATCGATTACTTTGGTGCAAGTTATGACATCACTAAAGAGTTGTTGGCTCAATCTAGAAAAGATATTTATCTTCTTTCAACTGTTACTCGTTATTCAGTTAATTTACAAAAAGAAGCTGGATATGCTAAAGCTATGGAAGAAGCTGGTTTAGAAGCTAGAGTATTTAGAACAAGTGGTGATCTTTCAATTAATACTCCGCACTTTGAAGAATATTTTGAAACTCACAAAGTTGATGGAGCTATTGCAGTAAGAGACTCAATTGCCGTCTCGTTTATGAATGTTATGATCAATAAAGGATATAATGTTCCAAAAGATATTGCTGTTATTGGTTATCAAAACACTAAATATGCAATGCTTGCAAGACCAAAATTAACTTGTATCGATACACCTGTTTATGACATTGGTGCTGTAGCGATGCGCTTACTTACAAAGTTAATTAAAGGTGAAGAAGTAGATTCAATTAAGATTGTTTTACCACATAAGGTAATCAAAAGAGAAACTTTCTAGTTGACAACTTATTTTAAAAATGGTAAAACCATAATATAAAGTTAATCGGCGAAATAATTTAGTAGTTTAAAATAAGCTTTTAGAGAAGTTCTGGTTGGTGAAAAGAATTAGTGAGTTTTAAATGAATTACACTTATGGAGATTGACCGTTACTCGCGTTAAGAGTTTGAGTGCAATGTTTATACATTGAACTAAGGTGGTACCGCGTATTAGACGTCCTTAGAATTTAGGGCGTCTTTTTTTATTTAAAGGAGATATTACATATGGGTATTTATGAAGAACTAGAATGGCGTGGATTAATTAAAGATGTATCTGATCCTAGCTTAAGAGAAAAATTAAATGCTGGTGGAATGACTTTCTACATTGGAACTGACCCTACTGGTGATTCACTTCACATTGGTCATTTCTCAAGTTTCTTAATTTCAAAAAGACTTGCTGATGCTGGACACCATCCAATTCTATTAGTAGGTGGAGCTACTGGTTTAATTGGTGATCCAAAGCCAAACAGCGAACGTCCTATGATTACATATGAACAAGTTCAACACAATTTCGAATGCTTGAAGAAACAAGCTCAAGAAATTTTTGGATTCAAAGTTGTTAATAACTTTGATTGGATTAAGGATATCAACACAATTGACTTCTTAAGAGATTATGGTAAGTATTTCAATGTTACTTATATGCTAAATAAGGACATCATTAAGAGAAGACTTGATGAAGGTATTTCATTTACTGAATTCTCATATATGATTCTTCAAGCTTTAGACTTCGTTCATTTGAATGAGACTTATGGTTGTACACTTGAAGTTGCAGGCCAAGATCAATGGGGTAACATTACTTCTGGTATTGAACTTGCCAGAAGAAAGAATGGTACTGAATTATATGGATTTACAATGCCTTTATTAACTAAGTCAGATGGTACTAAGTTTGGTAAGACAAATGGTAAAGCTATTTGGTTAGATAAGACTAAGACTAGTCCATATGAAATGTATCAATTCTTCATCAATGCTGAAGATGAAAAAGTTATCGATTACTTAAAATTCTTAACATTCTTAACTCGTGAAGAAATTGAAGAAATTGAAGCTAAACAAAAAGCTGAACCAGAAAAGAGATTAGCTCAACAAACATTAGCTCATGAAGTTATTAAGTTCTTACATGGCGAAGAAGCTTATCAACAAGCTTTAAAAATTTCTAAGGCTTTATTCTCTGGGGATATTAAGTCATTAACAAAAGAAGAAATTCAAATGGGATTCAATGATCTTCCATTGAATGAAATTGAAGAAGGATCTTTGCTTGTAGATGTATTAATTCAAGTAGGACTTGCTAAGTCAAAGAGAGAATCAAGAGAATTTATCACTAATGGTGCTGTTCTTGTGAACGGTGACAAGTGTACTGATCTTACAAAGACTTTAACTAAGGCAGAAGCAATTGGCCAAACTTATATTGTTATTCGTCGTGGTAAAAAGTTATACGCTTTAACTCAAGTTAAGTAATATATTATATATAGATAATAAAAGGGTTTCGAAATTAATCGAAACCCTTATTTGTTATCTTTAAATATAAGTTTTCCTTTGTAACCGACAACTGTTTGTCCTTCAGGTATGTCTTCAAGAACAGTAGCGTTAGCTCCAATTCTAGCATTTGAACCAATATTTATTGGTCCAAGCAATTGAGAATGAGCACCAATAATAACATTGTTACCGATTGAAGGGTGACGCTTTCCATGAGTTATACCACGTCCACCTAATGTTACTCCATGATACATGGTTACGTTATCTCCGATAACTGATGTTTCTCCAATTACAACACCTGTGCCATGGTCAATGAAGAAGTTCTTACCAATTTTTGCGCCAGGATGTATTTCAATTGAATACTTTTTCCTTGAATGATATGTAATTAATTCGGCAATTAATTTAAAATGAATTTTCCAGAAGAAGTGAGCTATCCTATAATTGATAAGAACTTTAACTCCGGGATAAGTTAATAAGATTTGCAGATTGCTTCTAGCAGCAGGATCTCTTAACTTTATTGATTTTAAAAAGCCAATCTTTTTTTCTTTCATAATAATTATCTCCTAAAAAATAAAATGCATCCTTACTTAAAGGACGCAATGCGTTATTCCACCTATTGTAAGAAGTATTCTTAACGCGAATATACGTCTTTTGCTAGAAGAACTCATCAGGTGCCTTCAAAAATAATTTAATCCAAAATTCTCATCATCATTTGGTCTCTTAAAATAAATTATAGTTTACTATCCTGAATCATAGAGATATCTTCATTATAATTTATTTAGGAATATTGTCAAATAATTTACATTTCAAGATTTTTAAGTTATAATCGAGCCATGGTGATAAAATGTCAGTTTTATATAAAGATAATAAAGATAATAATAAAAATGAAAATCTTGAATCACAAGATAATAATGTAAATAAAGATCCTCATTACGGTATGCCTAATTATGTTCCGGCACCAGAAAAAGAAGAATCTAAATTTCATAAAATCTTTTTTTCTAATAAAAGTAGATATATTGTAGCATTAATTGTAAGTGTTGTATTGTTTATTGCATTAAGCTTGGGATTTGGATTTAAAATATTTCAAAGCTATGTTGATGCCTCTTTTGTAGTAGCTATAGTTGATTTAGGTTTTGCTGGATTGTCTGTTGCAACAAGGGAAGGTACATTTGATGGTTTGTCTTATGGATTCTATAAAATTTTTGTGTCTTATCGTTTTAACAATCCTAAAGGCAAATATAATGATTTGTATGACTATAAGATGGTTCATGATGCTAAAAGAAAAGATAACCCATACAAATTTGTCCCATATATTGTAGTTGGTTTGGTATTTTTGATAATTTCTCTAATTTTATTTTCTATCTTACAGGAAAAAATAGCAAAAGCATAAGTTAAAATATTTCAAAATAGCAAAAAAGACTTCTAGAGCATGAAATAATATTCTAAAAGTCTTTTTTTTATTGAATATTATTTTAAATTATTCAATAAACTAATTTTAATTTTGCATAAATGGGATTTTTTTAGATTTAAAGATGGGTTGCAACCGTTTTCATAAAAGATAATTTGATAAAATGCTTGATTTGTGAAATGAATAGTGTATAATTGTATACAAAGATATGAAAAATATGTTTTTAGCTCACATTTTAGAATTTAATTTCAAAAATAAGGCTATAAATTAAATTTATATCATTAAAGATTTACTCTAAAGGGGTAAAACGAGGAGGATTTAATATGAAGAAATTAACTAAGAAATTAGGAATCTTATCATTAGCAACTCTAGGAGCAATTTCAGTTGCATCATGTGGTACGACTCCTGCTCCAACTGATTCTACTGCGACAGGTTCAAATCCTGTTGAATCAGGCTCTAAAGATTCAGGCTCTAAAGAATCAGGTTCTGATGAAAACCCAACAAGCGAATCAGAAGAATCAACTAATCCAGTAACAAAGACATTAACAGTTTCTGATAGCTATAATTATCATGCTAATGTACAAAACAAAGATGTTACTGTAGTTGCTGAAGGTGTAAGAAAGACTTACTCTAATGCTGATTATACAAAGAGAACTGAAATTCTAGGATTACTTGAAAAGTATGCTGTTGAAAATGGTTTAACAGGTTTAACTTTATATGGTGATGGTGCTATAAGAAAGTATAACGAACGTCTACAATCACCAACATCTTGGAAATATGTTCCAGGTTATGGCTTTGGTGTTTTCAAAGAAGGTAGAGCTACTGCTCCACTTTCAGGAGAAAAAAATGATGCATTTAAGATGTATTACCATACAGCAACTGATAATGCTATCACTACAGTTAACCCATTAAATGCTACTGAATCTACAGTATCTGACTTTGCAAGTTATACTGATGGTACATTAGCAACTAAGAGATTAAATGACACAATGACAGGTTATGAATGGGTAGGAGATCTTGTAGAACCAGAAGTTGGACCACACAATATTGCAATTGCAGTAAATCCAAACGCTGATAACAAGACAAAGGAATATAAGTTTAAAGTTAGAGTTGGTGCAGATTTAAAATATGCTACATTAACTGGTAAAGATTCGTTAAAGAAATATAATGGCAAAGAAGCAGAATTAGAAGACTACTTAACTGTTGCTAAATTAGTATATGCTAAGAGTGTTGGTTATGCTCGTGCTACTGATACATTTAATACAAGCCAAGAAATCCTTGGTGCTCAAGAATATTATGCAGCTACAGGTGCAGCAACAACTTGGGAAGAATTAAATGAAGCTTATGAAAAGACTTTAAAGAAAGGTTTATTCATTGATGATGATGGATATTTACATATCGTATATAAGCAAGAACAAAACAACTTCTATGGTATGTATTATGCGCCATTCTATCAACCAGTTCCACAATCATTCATTACTGATCTAGCTAAATTAGCTAAGGGTGAAACTGTTGTTGATGGTTCTAAGGTTTGGGCTGCTGTTAATAAAGATAATGATTTAACACCAGTTGATACTGTTCTTTCTACAGGTGCTTATGCTTGGGAAACTTGGTCAGACACAATGTATACATTAAAGAGAGTAGAAACTCATGATTATGATGGTTTATACAACTTTGAAGGTGTACATATTGCTCTTGACACATCAATGAAGTCTGATACTGAAGCTGCTTGGAAGAAGTATGAGAACAATTTAATTGATTCATGTGCTATTCCTTCAACTAAATTAGCTGAACATCGTGGTGATCGAGATGCTCATATGGAAGATGATGAAACAACTTACAAGATTAATATGAATACTTGTACAGAAGAATTATGGGAAGAATTATTTGGTGAAAATGGTACTATTGTACAAACTCCAAAGGCTGACTATTGGGATGTTAAACCAGCTATGTCAAACAAGAACTTTACAACAGGTTTAAGTTATGCATTAGACAGAAAGACATTTGCAACAACTTATGGTCGTTCTGCATCTGGTAATTTCTTCGGTAATGGTTACTATTCTGACCCTGAAAATGGTATTGTTTATAATACAACTGACGCTCATAAAAATGCGGTTGCTTCAGTTAGAGAAAATGGTTCTGATGAATACGGATACAGTTTAACTTTAGCACAACAACATTTTACTGCTGCTGCAAAAGAATTAGTTGAATCTGGTGCAAACAAGGCTGGAGATACTATTAAGATTTCAATCGGTTGGCAAACTGCTGACCAAGCTTCAAAGCAAGGTGCAACATTAAAAGAAATGTTCGAAAAAGCATTCAATGAATCTGATGCAAAGAGAGTTTATGGTTTAACTCTTGAAATCGAAAACATTGGTGCGGTTGTATGGTCAGATGTATACTACAACATGATGATGGTTGGTCAATTTGACTTATGCTTCGGTTCAATTTCAGGTAACCCAATGAACCCAATCAACTTCCTAGAAGTATTAAAGAGTGACAACTCTTCAGGATTCACTCTAAACTGGGGTTCAGATACTAATACTGTAGATCCTAAGATGGTATATGATGGTATGGCATGGTCATTTGATGCATTATGGACTGCTGCGGATACTTCAGCTCTTGTAAAAGATGGTAAGTTAGTTGATTATGTTGATACTAAACTTGAATCTTCAGTATATGATGCTGCAACTGGTACTCGTATAACAAAGATTAAGTATGCTGCTTGGACAACTGATGATGCTCGTGCTACATTCTTAAATGCTGATGGTACAATCAAAGAAGGTTATATTTCAGCTGTTGCTTATGACTGCAATGGTAACAAGATGAATCTTGATGCTTCTCAATTTGCTGTAAAAGATGGATATATTGTCATTACATTAAATAAGGAACAAGAAGATTATACTGTCCAATTAAATGTTAATATTTACTTCGACGTTGAAGTTAAGACAGGTGATACTTGGAACGTTGTTGATGAAGGTAAGACATCTGTAAATAACTCATTAGAAGTTTTAACAGCTACTGTAAAGTAATTTAAGAACACTTTAGATGAAAAAATAGAATTGGAGAATCGAACTTCAATTCTATTTTTTCTTAATTTTTCGAATAAAATTTTATGAAAAGCTTAATTACAATTTTTAATTTTAAGTACAAAAGTGTTGATTTCTAATGAAATTTTATGTAAAATAATAAAAAGCACAAAGGAGTGAAAACATGGGCAAATATGTAAGAAAAAGATTAATTCTTGCGTTTTTCACAGGATTAATCATTTTAACTGTTGTATTCATTCTTGCTAAGTCATTGCCTGTTGATAAACCAATAGGTACAGATGCACAAAAAGCTTCATTCTGGGAAACTGAAATTGCAAGAGGATACATTATCAAAAGTAATATAAATATTGTCGGCATGCGTGCTATTGATACAGTGAAGACTAACGAAGGTAGTGTTTACTATTATCAAGTTCCAGTTATGCAACAATACTTTAAATGGGTTCAAAATATTTTAACAAAGTGGGACTGGGGTGTTTCACAAAAAATTGATATTAATACTTCAGTAGGAACAATTATTAGAACAAAGCTACCTTATTCTATTAAGATTAATCTTTGGGCTACATTAATTTCTGTTCCACTAGGTATTTTAGTTGGTATTTGGGCAGCTTTAAAGAAAAATAAGCCAACAGATAGTATTATTTCAACTATTATTATTATCTTTATTTCTGTTCCATCATTCGTATTAATCACTTTCTTGTTACAAATTTTCTGCTATTCAGGTACACAAATTCTACCTCCAAAATGGCCAGACAAGACAGCAGCATTAGATATAAAGATTAGAGGTTATATTATTCCTGTAATTTCATTATCTGTAGGTTCTATTGCAGGATATGGTCGTTTCACAAGAGCTGAATTATGTGATGTTATGTCATCTGAATACCTTCTTTTAGCACGTACTAAAGGTTTAACACGTGGACAAGCTATTCGTCGTCACGCCCTACGTAATGCGATGGTTCCAATTTTACCAAGCATTGTAGCTGAAGTTATTGGAATTTTCGTTGGTGGTGCAATGATTACTGAAACATTATATACTATTCCTGGTATTGGTTCTCTATTCGTAGACGCTATTAATACTAAGGACTGGAACGTATTATTCGTAGTTATGGCTATTCAAGTCGTAGTTGGTTTATTATCAGGTATCATTGTTGACTTATCTTACGGATTTATTGACCCAAGAATTAGAATGGGGGCAAAGAAATAATGGAAAACACTAATAAATTATTAGATGCAAACGGTAATGAAGTTATTCTAACTGAAGATGATTTCAAGTTCGTTCAATCTGAAAAAAAAATTAAAGAGAAGAGTTTTGACACTAAGCCTACAACATTCTTTAAAGATGCATTAACTAGATTCGTTAAGTCGAAGAGTTCTGTTGTTGCAGCATTTATCATTGGTATTCTTATATTATTATCAATTATTGTTCCAGTTGCATCTCCTTATAAATATAATGGCTCATTCTCTTATCAAGCCCTTTTGTCACCAAAGCTATTTGACAATGGTAATTTCTGGGCTGGAAAATATAAATATAAGAATATTACATATAATCTTAATACAGGTTCTTATACTGCAGGTGAGGGTGCAAGTGCAATTACTTATGAATCTGATTATATGAACGATGTACAATTTTCATATTCTAAGGTAAATAACCAATCAGATGCTGCTGTAGGTGGAATCTTTGTTGCTACTTCATCTACTAAGAGTTCTTCATCAAATAGAAGCGGTATTTATAATAAAATTCCATTCACAATTTCAAAATCTGATGATCTTGTATTACATCTAGACCTTGTTGAAGATGATGAAATTGCAAAGTCGATTGATACAGTATTAGCGGAATACAGCATTGTTTTAAAATCTTCAACAACAGCTGATATTGTTTTAAAAGATGTGTCTAAAGATTATTCATCTCAAACTATCAATATTAGTGAAGTTTTACAAAATAAGAATATTGATAAAGTTGAAAATGCTGAAGTAAGGGTATTATTAAAAACAAGCAAGACTGAATTTGTTTGTCTTCCTATTAAATCTTTATATTTCACAACTTCAAATGCAGAATTAAAAGCTAAGACTGATACTTATCAAATCAAAAATGACAAATTTGCAACTGAAGGTGTTATAAATTATAACAATGATATGACTCAAGAAGAAATTGATGCATACATTGATTCTCTTAAAGATTATGGTGCAAGTGCCCAAGTAAATACTACTGCTAATATAGTCACATTAAGATCTACTAAGAATTTATATGATGCTGAATTTGCAAGCGCAAGTTTCTATTATGATGAATATGCTGCTAAGTTTGGCGCACAAGCACATGCGATTACTCAAACAGAAATGCAAACTTATATTGACAATGGTTGGTGTAAATATACATTTGGTAACCCATCATCATTTGAAAAACTTTCTGAAAAGTGCCCAGTAAACGAAGTTTTAAGCGAAAAAGAAGTTGGTACTTCAGTAGAATTATCTGCTAATGTAACAATGTATCGCTATTATGGTTACAATTCAATGCCTCATTTCATTATGGGAACTGATCAATATGGAAACCCTATGTTCTCATATGCATTCTTCGCTTTACAAACAAGTTTATTAATTGCAGTTATAATCTTTATTATCAACTTTACAATTGGTATTATCTATGGTTCTGTTGAAGGTTACTTCGGTGGTAATGTAGACTTATTCATGGAACGTATTACTGATATTTTAGCTTACATTCCAGGTACAATTCTATTAACATTATTATTCTTAAATTTAGGTAGAACTATTAAAACATTCACATTAGCTATGTGTTTAACTGGTTGGATTGGTGTTGCTGGTGGTACTCGTACACAATTCTATCGTTTCAAGGGTAGAGAATATGTACTTGCATCTCGTACACTAGGTGCTTCAGATGCTCGTTTGATTTTTAAACACGTCTTACCAAATGCTATGGGTACACTTATTACATCAACAGTATTAATGATTCCAGGAATTATTCGTTCAGAAGCCACTCTTGCTTATCTAGGTCTTGGTCTTAAAGGTACTGCATCATTTGGTGTAATCCTTTCTGAAAATCAAACATTATTGTCTTCTCGTGGTTACCTAGTAATCTTCCCAGACGTTATTCTTGCATTATTAATGATTACATTTAACCTATTTGGTAATGGTCTTCGTGACGCATTTAACCCAACATTAAAAGGAAGTGAGTAGTATGGCAGAAAAAGTACTTGAAGTTAAAGATTTAAGAGTTTCATTTAAAACTGATCATGGTATTGTTAAAGCCGTACGTGGAGTTTCCTTTGACCTTTATAAGGGTGAAACATTATGTATCGTAGGTGAATCTGGTTCTGGTAAATCAGTTTCATCTAAGGCCATAATGGGTATTCTTGCTAATAATGCCATCGTTGAAAATGGTACTATTATGTATGAAGGTGAAAATTTACTTGAAGTTTCTGAAGAAGAATATGTAAATATTCGTGGTCATAAGATTGGTATGATTTTCCAAGACCCACTTTCAAGTTTAAACCCTATCATGCGTATTGGTAAACAAATTACTGAAGCAACTTTATTAAATGGTAATAAGCTTAAAAAGTTATATTTAGATTCAATCAATAATGAAAATGTAGCTTACAAGAATCTTGTTACATTTAAAAAAGTTAAAACTGAAAAGATTAAGACTAAATTAGCTGAAGATATCTTAACTATTCGTTCAGGTGAAAAGATTCAAGCTAATAAAGAAATCGCTAAACTTGAACAAAGATATGATGTTGAAGTTTATAACATCAAAGATAAGAGTGATTTTGATATATCTGACTTCAAAGATGACATTAAAGAAGCTAATACTGAATTAGTTAAAGCTAGAAATAGCGAAATTAATAAAATTAAGAAATCTCTTAAGGCTGAAAATCTAGTCACAGCTGAACAAGATGCTAATGCATTATCAGCTGCTGAACAAAAGATTGCAGAAATTAAAGCCAAATATGACGCTTTAATTGCAGAAAATAATAAGAAATATGCTGATTTTGCAGCAGAAAGACGTACTCAAAGAGATGCTGAATTAGCTAAGGCTCGTGAAGCTTATCTTGCAAAAGTAAATGTTCAAAAAGAAATTATAAAGAAAAAAGCTACTCAAGAACAACTTGAAGAACAAAAGAAGCAAATTGAAGAATTAAAAGCTAAAGCTCAAAAAGAATTAGAAGCAGTTAATCTTGAATTTAATTCAAAGATGCCTGCTGCAAAAGCTAATTTAGTTGAGGCTAAGAAGAAAGCTAAGATTACTGTTCAAAATTATAAGCAAGAAGTTGAAAGAACTTATAATTCTGATAAGTCTGATGTTGATTCTAAGCATAAAGAAGTATTAGCTGAACTTGAAACTAAATATGGTTCTCAAGTAGAATCTGCTAAAGAAGCTTTAGCAAATGCAGGCAAGAATAGCGCTGAATATAATTCATTAAAAGCGGCTTACGAAAAAGTAAACAGTGAATATAACGATAAGTTAAATGAAGAAAATAAGCGTTATAAGTCAGAAGTTACTCGTGTTAAGACTAAAAAAGTTGATTCATTAAAGATTACTAAAGCTGAAGCTAAAAAGAGAGCTCTTGAAATAATGAAGGAAGTAGGTATTCCTTATCCTGAAAAGCGTTTCAATCAATATCCATTTGAATTCTCAGGTGGTATGAGACAACGTATCGTTATTGCAATTGCATTAACTGCTAGCCCAGACATCTTAATTTGTGATGAACCTACTACAGCTCTTGACGTTACTATTCAAGCTCAAATTCTTGAACTAATTAATAAGTTAAAGAGAGAACGTAATTTATCAGTTATCTTTATTACACATGACCTTGGTGTTGTTGCTAACATGGCAGACAGAGTTGCCGTTATGTATGCTGGTAAGATTGTTGAATATGGTTTAGTAGAAGAAATCTTCTATAATCCAAAGCATCCATATACTTGGTCTTTATTATCTTCAATTCCAGATGTTGATTCTAAAGAAAAACTTGAAGCAATCCCAGGTACTCCACCAAATCTTGTTTACCCTCCTAAGGGTGATGCGTTCGCAGACAGATCTCGTTATGCGATGGAAATTGATTACAAGTATGAACCACCTTATTTCAAGGTTAGTGATACTCATTATGCAGCAACTTGGTTACTTGCACCAAATGCTCCAAAGGTTGAGATGCCAAAGATTGTAGCTCAACGTATTAAAAAATCATTAGAAGGAGGAAAATAATCATGTCTAGTATTCAAAAAAAGGTTCCTAATTCAGATTTTGAAGATGATGCTAAGAGCATGCTTCAAAATGAAGATGCTATTAAAGTTTTCAATGATGATGATCATGAAGACCGTATTAAACATGATAACTCTCAAGATGATACAACAGCAGGAGATAATCCTTACCACGTAAATCCACATGTTAAAACAAAAATGGAATTAATGGATAAGGATGTAATCCTATCTGTAAGAAATTTAAAGCAATTCTTCTATTTTGGTAAGGGTTCAACTCGTACTAAATTAAAAGCTGTTAATAATGTTTCATTTGATGTACACACTGGTGAATGCTTCGGTATTGTAGGTGAATCTGGTTGTGGTAAGACTACAACAGGTCGTTCTATTATTAAGCTTTATGACATTACCGGTGGTTCTGTATACTACAAGGGTTACAGAATTAGTGCTGGTGATCGTTGGAACCGTAAGGAAATCAAATATACAAAGATTCGTTTAAACAAAGCTTTAAAAGAATTATCAGCTGATTACCATGCTAAGCTAGCTTTATTAGAAAAGTCTGACTTATCTTATAAAGACAAAGCTACAGTTTTGAAAAATGAATATCTTGCTCAAGTTAATGCTAAAAAAGCAGAAGCTAAAGTAATTATTGATGAACAAAACAAGAAGATTAAGCAAATCAAATTTGATAATAAGCATGTATCAAAAGAATTAACTCATGAAATTCAAATGATTTTCCAAGACCCAGTTGATTCACTAGATCCAAGAATGACTGTTGAAGACATCATTCAAGAAGGTTTAATCATTCAAGGTCAAAAGAATCGTAAGAAGAATCATGAAAAGGTTGTTGCCGCTCTTGAACGTGTAGGTTTAATTAGTGATTTCGCTTCTCGTTATCCACATGAATTCTCAGGTGGACAAAGACAACGTATTGGTATTGCTCGTGCATTAATAATGAATCCAAAGTTATTAATTTGTGACGAACCTATTTCAGCACTTGACGTTTCTATTCGTGCTCAAGTTATTAACTTATTAAATGATTTAAAAGAAGAATTAGGTTTAACTCTAATCTTCATTGCTCACGACTTATCAGTTGTTAAATATTTCTGTGATCGTATCGGTGTTATGTATTTTGGTAAGATGGTTGAACAAGCTAGTTCAGATGAATTATTCAAGCACCCATTACATCCATATACAAAAGCTCTATTATCTGCTATTCCAAAGCCAGATCCTAGAACAGAAAAAACTCGTAAGAGAATTGTTTACAATCCAGCTACTGCTCATGATTATTCAGAGGATAAACCTGTTTGGACAGAAATTCTTCCAGGTCACTTCGTTTATTGTAATGAAGCTGAAAAGGCTAAGTATCTTGAAGAAATCAAGGCTAGTGATGAAGCTTCTAGCAAAAAAGATGCTGAATAAAGTTAAAATCAAAATAAATTCTAAAAAAGGTGAACATTTGTTTGCCTTTTTCTTTTTTTATCTATTAGTATTTGATATAATAAAATAGAAAGGGTGATGAAAATGGTAACAATTTATACAACAAGTTCATGTTCTAGCTGCAGAAAAGCTGTCGCTTGGATGAAAGAGCATAATATTCCTTTTAAAGAAAAGAATATCTTTACTGAGCATATTACCATTAAAGATTTACATAAAATCCTAAAGAATACTGAAAACGGATATGATGATATTATCTCTACTCGTTCTAAAGTATTTACTGAAAATAACTTCGATCTTGATTCAATGAAGACTAGTGAACTAGAGCAATTGATTATTGAGAATCCTTCGATTTTACGTCGTCCTATTATCATTGACGATAATAAGATTCAAGTTGGATATAATGATGATGACATTCGTGTATTTATTCCACGTGAATTAAGAAGTATGTTTAACTGCGTTGATTGTCAAGGAAGCTGCGAATATTGTGAACAACTTTCTAAACAATTAAAAGGAATTTCTGAAGAACAAAAGAAGGCCGCTAACGATTAGCGACCTTTTTCTTTGACTTTATAATATTCATTAAATGCTCTTTTTGATTTTGAGATTGGGGTGTTTAATTGAATGTTGTGTGATTGTAAAAATTCTAGGAATGTTTCTTTACCTGTTTCATAATCGTTGGCTTCATACTCAATCTCATAATCTATAACGCCCATATAAATGGATTTATCGAAGAATATTGTGCCATCTTTATAAGGAGCTTTAGCTCTAATTGTTTTTAAACTACATATATTTGTTACAAATTTATTAATTCCAATTCTGCTAGCATCAAATCCGTTTTGAATCATTTGAACAGCTTCATCATCTTTTAAGAATTCACTTGTTTCATAATTAGCATTTTCAGCTTTTTCTTTTTTGGTTAGTTTATATTTATCTTTTTTTCTAATACGAAGAACTATTTTATTGTTTAATAATTCATTATCGTTTGTATCAAAATAGTAATTTGTTTGGTCGAATGTTTTATTTTCTAAATCGAACTCTTTTAATAAATTTAAATATTCTTGTTCGGTTATGAAAGTTTTAAATTCAATTTCTAAATGATTATGCATATTATCACCGATTTGATTATAACATAATTTATAGAATAAAAATTTAATATATGGTAAAATTATCTTAAAGTTAGGTGATTAGATTGAAATACAGTATTGTTACAAAAAAAGATGATAATTGCGATATTATTGCAGATAAAATAAAAAAAGAATTAGATTTTGAATATGATGAAAAAAATCCAGAACTTGTCATATGTGTTGGTGGAGATGGTACTACATTAAGTGCCATACATAAATATACAGATATATTAGAAAAATTATATTTTATTTCATTTAATGCCGGACATTTAGGATTCTTTTCTTCGTTTGAAAATAATGAATTCGATGAGTTCATTGAATATATTAAAAAAGGTGAATTCACTTATGATAATTTAAATTTAATCAAATATAAGATTGATACATTATCAAATGAATCTCATGAAGGATACGCTTTAAATGAAGTTACTATTGTAAATCCTAGAAGAACATTAATATTAGATGCTTATATCAATAATCAACATTTTGAACACTATAGAGGTACTGGTATGTGTGTATCTACAGCAGTCGGTTCAACAGGTTATAATAAGTCTTTACATGGTGCTGTTGTCTTACCTAGTGTTGAGGTGTTCCAAATGACAGAAATAGCTTCAATTAATTCTAATTTATATCATACATTATCAAGCCCACTTATTTTATCAAAGAATGATGTTATAAAACTTACTAGTGAATGGAATAAAGAATTATTTATTACAAGTGACTCAATGAGTCTTTCGTTTAAAGATTTTAAGTCTTTAGAAATAGGCTTATCTGATAAGAAAGCTCGTTTAATCAATCGTAATATAGATTACATAGAGAGAATAAAGAAGAACTTTATTTAAACTTAAAATCTAAACGTTTTTAGTTGAAAACAATTTTGAAAAGTATTAAAATATATTCGGTAAAAATTCATATTAATTAGGAGGACGATTTTACTATGGTTAAAGTTGCAATTAACGGTTTCGGACGTATTGGACGTTTAGCATTCAGACAAATGTTTGGCGCTGAAGGTTACGAAGTAGTAGCTATCAACGACTTAACTAAGCCATCAATGCTTGCAAATCTATTAAAGTATGACACTGCACAAGGTGGTTACGCTGGTTATATCGGTGAAAATAAGCACACTGTTGTAGGTAATGATGAAAAAGGTACTCTTACTGTTGACGGTAAGGAAATTACTATTTATGCTCAAGCAGATGCTGCTCAATTACCTTGGGGTGAACTTGGTGTAGACGTAGTTCTTGAATGTACTGGTTTCTATACAAAGAAAGAAAAGGCAATGGCTCATATCAATGCCGGTGCTAAGAAGGTTGTTATTTCAGCTCCAGCTGGTAACGATGTTAAGACAATTGTTTACAATGTAAACAATGAAACATTAACTGCTGATGATCAAATCATTTCAGCTGCTTCTTGTACAACTAACTGCTTAGCTCCAATGGCAAAGGCTTTAAATGACTTTGCTCCAATCGAGTCAGGTATTATGACAACAATTCACGCTTATACAGGTGACCAAATGATCCTTGACGGACCACACCGTAAGGGTGATTTAAGAAGAGCTAGAGCTGGTGCTGCTAACATTACTCCAGCTTCATCAGGTGCTGCAAAGGCTATCGGTCTTGTATTACCAGAATTAAATGGTAAGTTAATCGGTGCTGCTCAACGTGTTCCAGTTCCTACTGGTTCAACAACAATCCTTTCTGCAGTTGTTTCAAGCGACAAGGAAGTTACTGTTGATGCTATCAATGCTGCAATGAAGGCTGCTTCAGATCCTGAAACATTCGGTTACAATGAAGATCCAATCGTTTCTTCAGACGTTATCGGTATGCGTTATGGTTCATTATTCGATGCTACTCAAACTATGGTTTTAGCATTAGGTAATGGTAAGTACCAAGTTCAAGTTGTTTCTTGGTATGACAACGAAAACTCATATACTAGCCAAATGGTTAGAACAATCAAGTATTTCGCTGAATTAAGCAAGTAATATTTGAAATGTTAGAGTCTCACATTTGTGGGACTCTTTTTCTTTTGCATAATTTTTGCTATAATTAATCTTAGAGGTATGGTTATGACTTGGACGGAATTTATTTTAGAAGAAGCTAAAAAAGATTATTTTAAAGAATTAAAAAAATTTGTAGATAATGCATATAAAACTAAGACTTGTTTTCCTAAATATGAGGATATTTATAACGCATTTAAGTTGACTGAATATGATGATGTCAAAGTCGTAATTTTAGGACAAGATCCATATCATGAAATTAATCAAGCTCATGGTTTATCATTCAGTGTTTTATGTGAGAAGCTACCACCAAGCCTTAAAAATATATATAAAGAAATGGCTAGTGATTTAGGCACTGTAGTAAACCAAGATGGTGATTTAACATACTTAGCTAAACAAGGTGTCTTATTATTAAATACAACTTTAACTGTTGAATCAGGTAAAGCTAGCAGTCACTTTGGTAAGGGTTGGGAAATATTTACTGATAATGTAATTAAAGAATTAGACAAATCAGATAAGCCTATGGTATTTATACTATGGGGTAATAATTCTAGAAAGAAGAAAGAATATATCACAAATCCTAATCATTTTGTGATTGAAAGTGCACATCCAAGTCCATTGAGCGCATATCATGGCTTTTTTGGAAGTCGTCCATTTTCAAAAACGAATGATTTTTTAATTAGTAAAAATGTAAGTCCAATAAATTGGATTAAGAAATAGGTGTAATTATGAATGTAAAAATTATAGGTGCAGGTCTTGCTGGATGCGAGGCTGCAAATTATCTTGCAAATCATGGAGTCAAGGTTGATTTATATGAAATGAGACCTAAGAAGATGACTCCAGCTCATAAGACCGCTAAGTTTGGCGAATTAGTCTGTTCTAATTCGCTTCGTGCTGATGGCCTTGAAAATGCTGTTGGTATTTTAAAGGCTGAGATGGAACAATTTGATTCTTTAATTATCAGAGAAGCTAGAGCTCATAAAGTGGAAGCTGGTGGAGCTCTTGCGGTTGATAGAGAAGGCTTTAGCCAAGCAATTACAGATGCTATCTTATCTAATCCAAATATTACTTTGCATTATGAGGAAGTTGATGAAATTGATCCTAATGTTCCTACAATTATTGCAACAGGACCATTAACTGATAATACTCTTGCAAATAATATTATGAAGATGTTTGATGCAACTAATTTTCATTTCTATGATGCTGCAGCCCCTATTGTTTATGCAGATAGTTTGAATTATGATATTGTTTATCTTAAATCAAGATATGATAAAGGTGAGGCAAGTTATTTAAATTGCCCAATGACTAAAGAACAATTTGATGTATTCTATGACGCGTTAATTCATGCTGAAGGTGTTGTTCCTCACGATTTTGAAGATATTCCTGGAGATACTAAGAAAACAAATAATGTTAATGATGAGGTTAAGGTGTTTGAAGGATGTATGCCTGTTGAAATTATGGCTAAGCGTGGTCCTCAAACACTGCTATTTGGTCCTTTAAAACCTGTTGGTTTACGTCGTCCTGATGGTACAAGCCCTTATGCAGTAGTTCAACTTAGACAAGATGATGCTGCTAAAACTATGTATAACTTAGTTGGATTCCAAACACATTTAAAATATCCTGAACAAAAGAGAGTTTTCTCACTTATTCCTGGTCTTGAAAATGCTCGTTTTGCAAAATATGGTGTAATGCATAGAAATAGTTTTATCAATGCCCCACTTATTCTAAATGAAACATATCAAACTAAGAAATATCCTAATATATTCTTTGCAGGACAATTAAGTGGTGTTGAAGGATATGTTGAATCTGCAGCTAGTGGTATTGTTGCTGGTATAAATATGTTTAGATATTTGAATGGAAAAGAGTTATATAAGTTTAGTCGTAAGACTGTTATGGGTTCTCAAGCATATTATATTACTCATGCTTCAAGCGTTGGATTTGAACCTATGAATGCTAATTTTGGTATTATGGAGGACCTTGATTTTAAGCATAATAAGAAAGATAGAAAGCGTCTATATGGCCAAAGAGCATTAGAAGAAATAAAGAAAGCTTATGAGGAGATAGAAAATGACAGAAGATGAGGTAATTCAAAAATACCTAGATTATCTTTTGTCTGTTAAAAACTATTCGGAAAACACGATTAAAAGCTATAAAGAAGATATCTTAGAATTTAAGAATTTTATTCATGATGAAAAGAGAGCTAGCGATATACTTCATATTAGAAATGATAGAGCTGCTAAAGACTTTAAATCAAGTCTAAGATATAAGAATGACTCAATCAGTTCGATTGATAGAAAATTATCGAGTCTTCGTAGCTTTTATAAGTATTTAGTAAAAGAAGAAATTGTAAAAGAAAACTTCTTTGAATCTATTGAATCTATTAAAAAAGAGAAAAGATTACCTAGAGTTGTCAAGGAACCTGAGTTGAAGCAATTGTTTGAATCGATAGATACAAACGATACATTAGGTTTTAGAAACTATTTAATACTTGAAGTCTTATATGGATGTGGACTTCGTGTATCTGAACTTTGTAATATTCAAATTTCAGATATAGATTTTGCGACTAATACCATTAAGATTCGTGGTAAAGGTAGCAAAGAACGTTTAGCAATGCTATTTGATGAACTTGTTAGAGATTTAAAAGAGTATTTGAGTTTATATAGACTTCAATTACTTAAGAAGAGTAAAAATATTGAAAACAGAACAGTATTTTTAAATAAGAATGGAACATCTTTAACACCAAGAGGAGTTAGAGTAATTCTTGAAGGTATAATTAGTAAAGCTGGAGAGACATATCATTTAACTCCCCATATGTTACGTCATTCTTTTGCTACATCAATGCTAGATCATGGAGCAGATCTTCGTAGTGTCCAAGAATTGTTAGGACATGAGAACTTATCAACAACCCAAATTTATACTCATGTTTCTATTGAAAAGATGAAGAGTGAGTATATGATGTCTCACCCTCGTGCTAAGAAGACAAGTGATAAATAGTATTGTAAAAATAGTCAAATTATGATAAACTTTTTCTAGTAAATAAAGGAGTGTTACTCTATGAAAAAAAATATTGCGACAATAATGACAGCCTCTGCATTATTATTAGGTCTTGCTAGCTGCAGAAATAATGGTGGAGCAACTGTTGATACATCTTCAATCCAATCTAACATTGCTAAAACATGGTTTGCAAATGGTAATTATGTTGATAATTATTTTGATGATAATTATAAAACAGTTGTTTATGATCCTGTAAAAGAAGATTTTAATGAGTCTAATTATATGCGTTTACATGCTGCAACTGATGTTAAGTCTACTTTAAGAATGACAAAGACAGCAATCACAAAAGATTCATTTGGTTCTAATAAAGTAAGCAGAATTAACTACTTACAAACAAGTGCATTTAATACAGCTACTCATAACCAATTAGCTTCATATGTATCTGAAAAGGTTGCTGATTTAAAAACTTTAGATTTAGGATTTGAATCTGATATTCAAACATCTTGGCAAAAGGATTTGACTGAATATGATATTACTGAAGAGTCTTTATCAACAACTGATTTAAATTACTTATATGTTGTTTATATGCCTATGTTTGTTAGAGTTTATCAAAATAAGTCAATTTCAATCGCATCATTCATTTGTGTCCCTGTTTATACAACAGTAAGCACTGAAGAAAATGGTTCTGATAATGCTGTTGTTCAAGCATTTAAAGATAAGATTGTTTCTTTAACTTATGCTAATTCAGTAGTAAATTTATAAAATGACATTCCGAGAAATCGGAATGTTTTTCTTTTGAAAAAATCTAAATAATTAAAATTTTATTTTTACAAATCAACTTGTTTTTATAGTCTAGTCGTGTTATAATTACAAAGGCATTAAATAAAACATGTTTATCGGAGCTCACCGTCGAGTACATTTAACTTGCCGTTAAATGGGGCGGTGCTTAAGGAAAGCGTTGATGATAGGCAGAAGAAAAACAAAATAAAATTATGGAGGAAAAATATTTTATGTCAGTAGTTTCAATGAAACAATTATTAGAAGCTGGTGTTCATTTCGGACATGCAACTCGTAGATGGAACCCTAAGATGGCTAAGTACATCTATACTTCAAGAAATGGTATTTATATCATCGATTTACAAAAGACAGCTAACGCTATCGAAGAAGCATACAAGGCTTTATTCGAAGCAACTAAGGACGGCGGTAAGGTTTTATTCGTAGGTACTAAGAAGCAAGCTCAAGACGCTGTTAAGGAAGAAGCTGAAAAGTCTGGTCAATATTATGTTAATAACCGTTGGCTAGGTGGTACTCTTACTAACTTCAAGACAATTCGTAAGAGAATTAAGAGATTAAATGATTTATATAAGATGGAAGAAGACGGAATTTATGAAGCTCTTCCTAAGAAAGAAGTAGCAAAGTTAATTGCTGAACGTCAAAAACTAGAAAAGAACCTTGGTGGTATCAAAGAAATGAAGGAAATGCCACAAGCATTATTCATCGTTGATCCTCGTAAGGAACACAACGCTATTCTAGAAGCTAGAAAGTTAAACATTCCTGTATTCGGTATTGTTGACACTAACTGTGATCCAGAAGATGTTGATTACTGCATCCCTGCAAATGATGATGCTATTCGTGCAGTTAAGTTAATCACTGCTACAATGAACAACGCTGTTATCGAAGCTAACGGTGGTGTTGTTGAAAAGGTTGACGATAGCCAAGACGCTGGATTAAACATCACAGAAGAAATGACTAAGGATACTAACAACAAGAAAGATGGTTCATTCGGTAACCGTCAAAGAAGACCATTTAACAAAGATGGTAAGAAGCAATTCAACAAAGACGGACAAAAGCCAAGAACTCCAAGAGCTCCAAAGGCTGAATCAACTGAAAACAAAGAATCTAAGTAATAATTAAACGGAGGCAATAATTATGAAGGTTACACCTCAATTAGTAAAAGAATTACGTGATCGTACTCAAGCTGGTATGATGGACTGTAAGAAAGCTCTTGAAGCAAATGATTGCGATATGGAAAAGGCAATTGTTTGGTTAAGAGAAAAAGGTATGGCTAAGTCTTTAAAGAAGACAGGTCGTACAGCCGCTGAAGGTCTTTGCAACTTCGTTGTTAAGGGTAATACTGCTCTTACTTATGAAGTTAACTGTGAAACAGACTTCGCTGCTCAAAACCAAAAGTTCCTTGATCTTGTTGCAAAGATCGGTGACGTTTTAATTGATGCTACTTTCTCAAATGATGAAGAAGCATTAAATGTTGATGTTAACGGTAAGGCTCTTTCTCAAGTTATTCTTGAAGATTCAGCTGTTATCGGTGAAAAAGTTTCTTTACGTCGTGTTTCAAAGACTGTTAAGACTGATGCTCAAACATTCGGTGCTTACAAGCATATGGGTGGTAAGATTGTTTCAGTTGTAGTTCTTGAAAACGGTAATGATGCTGTTGCTAAGGATGTTGCTATGCACATTGCTGCTAACAACCCAACTTATGTTTCAAGAGAAGACATTTCTGCAGAAGTTGTTGCTCAAGAAACAGAAATCATTAAGACTGAAGCTTTAAACGAAAATGCTAAGGCTGAAAAACCAAAGCCAGAAAATATCGTTGAGACTAAGATTGTTCCAGGTCGTGTTGATAAGCACTTTAAGGAAATTTGTTTATTAGATCAACCATTCGTTAAGAATCCTGATGAAACAGTAGCTGTATTCCTATCTCATACTCAATCTAGCGTTAAATCATTCACTAGAATTGAAGTAGGTGAAGGTATTCAAAAAGAAGTAGTTGACTTCGCTGCTGAAGTTGCTGCTCAAGCTGGTTTATCTAAGTAAAAATCAATTGAGAGGCAACTTCTTGCCTCTCTTTTTTTGAAAAAACAGAAAATTGAAGGAGATTACTATGTACAAAAGAGTTTTATTAAAGATGTCAGGTGAAGCCTTAAAGGGTAACCAAAGTGCCGGAATCGATTCAAAAACAGTATTAGAACTTGCTAAACAAGTTAAACAAGCACATGATTTAGGTATTGAAATTGGAATCGTTGTTGGTGGTGGAAACTTCTGGAGAGGTAAAACTGGCCAAGAATTAGGCATGGATCGTGCTCAAGCTGATTATATGGGTATGTTAGCAACTATGATGAATAGTTTAGCTATCCAAGATGGATTAGAATCTGTTGGTGTTTCAACAAGAGTTTTAAGCGCCTTAAATTTACAACAAGTTGCTGAGCCTTACATCAGAAGAAGAGCAATTCGTCATCTTGAAAAAGGTAGAGTTTGTATTTTTGCTGGTGGAACAGGATCTCCTTATTTCTCTACAGATACTGCAGCTGCATTGCGTGCTACTGAAATCAATGCAGATGCATTATTAATGGCAAAGAACGGTACAGATGGTGTTTATGATAGTGACCCTAGAAAGAATCCTGATGCAAAGTTATTTGACCATATCTCATTTGCAGATGTTTTAGCTAAGAATCTGGTTGTTATGGATTCAACAGCTGCAGCACTTTGCAAAGATAATGATGTTAAGATCGTCGTATTCAATATGAACGAAGATGGTAACATTGTAAAGGCAATGAAGGGTGACAAAATTGGTACCCTAGTTGATAATAACTAAAAAAAGAAAGGAATAAAAATTATGTCAGATTTAGCAGATGAAATCTTATTAGAAGCTGAAGAAAAAATGACTAAGGCTATCGCTTCTTGTCAACATGAATTAAATCAAGTTAGAACAGGTAGAGCTAACCCAGCTATTTTAGATTCAATCTATGTAGATTATTATGGTGCTCCAACTCAACTAAGACAATTATCAAGTGTTACTAGCCCAGAAGCTAACCAACTTTATATTAAGCCTTATGACAAGTCATCATTAAAAGACATTATGGCTGCAATTCAAGCATCTACACTAGGTATTAATCCTCAAAATGATGGTACTGGTATTCGTCTTGTATTCCCACAAATGACTGAAGACAGACGTAAGCAATTAGTTAAAGATGTTGCTAAGCTAGGTGAACAAGGTAAGGTTCAAGTTAGAAACGTTAGAAGAGATGCTAATGAAGCAATTAAGAAACTAGAACTTCCTGAAGATGAAGAGGCTGGTTACTTAGATGATGTTCAAGCATTAACTGATAAGTACATTGTTAACGTTGATAAAGAAGTAGAAGCTAAGAGCAAAGAATTAATGACTATTTAGTCATATAAAGCATCGCCTTTGGGTGATGCTTTTTTTCTTTTAATTAGGCATAAAGTATTGTATAATTTAGATAAGAAATGAGGTATATTTTATGACAGAAGAAGAAATTATCTCGCGTGGAGTCCCTGAGCACGTTGCAATCATACTTGATGGTAACGGCAGATGGGCAAAAAAAAGACTCTTACCTAGAACTTTTGGACACCGTAAAGGTGCTTTTAATATTCGTACTATTGCACGTTATGCTAACAAGATTGGCATTAAATACTTATCTGTTTTCTGTTTCTCAACAGAAAATTGGTCTCGCCCTAATGATGAGGTTTCATATTTAATGAATCATCCGGTTAGATTTATTAAGCGTTATAGAGATGATCTATTGAATTCAAATGTGAAAATAACTTTTAGTGGTCGTCGTGATAGATTACCTTCACCATTATTAAATGCTTTACTTGATCTTGAAGAAAATAGTAAGGGACATACTGGTATGGTATTAAATCTATGTATTGATTATGGCTCATTTGATGAATTATCTCGTGGTATTAAAGAGATGGTTAAAGAAATTCAAGCTGGTAAAATGAGTGTTGAGGATATTAATCAACAAACTATTTTATCTCATCTTGACACAAGAAATTTTCCACCAGTTGATTTATTAATCAGAACAAGTGGAGAAATTCGTATTTCTAATTTCTTAATGCTACAAATTGCTTACGCTGAACTTTATTTTACAGACACATTATGGCCTGATTTTAGTGAACGTGATTTGTTAAAAGCTATTGAAAATTTTCAATCTAGAAATAGAAGATTTGGTGGCTTGAAGGAGAGTAAATAATGAAAAAGAGAATTATTACTGCGATTTTCATGCTTGCGATATTTGTACCAGTGGTAGTTTTGCCTGAAATGTTCCAAATATTTCAAATTATCATGGCATTATTATCACTACTTGCAAGTAATGAATTGATCCATATGTATGAAAAAAAGAAAAAATTTCCAGGAATTTCCAAATATATCATTATGTTATGTGCACTATTGATATATCTTGCAGCAAGTGCTGAGTGGCAATCATTAGCTGATGACTGGGTATTACAATCTAGTGAAATAGATATGAATAAGTTGACTGTCTCTTATGACTTATTATCTATTTTAAATATTAATATTCGTTTCTTACCAATGATGATATTGTGTTCAATACTTATTTTCTCTATGCTTGTTGTGTATAGAGATTTTGATGGAACTGATGTTGGTAAGGCATTAACAATTATTATTTATTCTGGTGTTGGATTTGCTGGAATGACTATTTTGAGATCTATTGGTTTAAGATTCATAATGTATATGTTCTTGATCACTTCACTAACTGATGTGTTTGCATATTTCTGTGGTGTTGCGTTTGGAAAACATAAGATGTGCCCTCATATATCTCCACATAAAACATGGGAAGGATCTATTGGGGGTACAACTGTTGCTACACTTGTTGCAACATTGTATGGTTATTTTTATGGTGCAATGTTTGGAAACCCACCATTTGGACCAAAAGATGCGACAACTATTTTAAATGACGCTCCATTCTTAACAAGTGCCTTTGTTAGTAAAATGAATGAATTAGAAAAATTCTTCTGCATTTTTGCGTTAACATTGCTTGCATCTATTGTTTCTCAACTTGGTGATTTAGTTGCGTCAAAATTAAAGAGAACATATGATATTAAAGACTATGGTGATATATTCCCTGGACATGGTGGAGTTCTTGATAGATTTGATAGTGCTATTTTCTCATCAATGTTCTTGGTTACTGTATTTACTATGTTAATCAGTATTTCATATCGTTTTGCAGGTTAAGGAATAAACATGAAAAAAGTATATTTGTTAGGATCTTGTGGTTCAATTGGAACACAATCCATTGATATTTTATTAAAGCATAAAGATGAATTTGATATTGAAGCAATCTCTGTTGGTCATGATTTAGAACTTGCTAAAAAGGTTATAGATTTGACCAACCCTAAGGTTGTTTGCTTTAGAAAAGAAGAAGATATTCTTTCTTTTAAAGATTATACATTTGAAAAAGTATATGGAGATGAAGGATTGTTATATATTTCTTCTTTGCATAGAAGTGATGATGAATTATTCATTAATGCACTTGTAGGTAGTGCTGGTTTAAAGCCAACTGTTTATGCAATTAAAGCTCATAAGGATATTGCTCTTGCAAATAAAGAAACTCTAGTCATGGCTGGTGACATTATCAATGATTTAATCAAAGAATATAAAGTTCATTTATATCCTATTGATAGTGAACATAGTGCCATTTGGCAATGCATCCAAGGTGAAGAACATAATGAAATCTTAAATCTTATCATCACTGCTAGTGGTGGATCTTTTAGAGATAAAACTAGAGAAGAGTTAGAAAATGTTACAAGAGATGATGCTTTAAAGCATCCAAATTGGCACATGGGTGAAAAGATTACTATTGATTCGGCTACAATGATGAATAAAGGATTTGAAGTTATGGAAGCTCATCATTTATTCCATATTGATTATGATCATATTAAAACTATTATGCATAGAGAATCAGTTGTGCATTCCTTAGTTGAATTTAAAGATCATATGATTAAGGCTGAACTTGGTGTTGCTGATATGAGAGGACCTATTTCATATGCTCTTTTATATCCACATCATGAAGATTTTGCTGGAGAATCTTTAGATTTAGCAAAACTTTCAACTATGCATTTTGAAGAATTAAGTCAAAAAAGATTCCCATGCTTAGCTTATGCGTATGAAACTGGTAAAAAAGGTGGAGTCTATCCGGCTGTTTTAAATGCAGCTAATGAGGCTGGTGTAAGATTATTTTTAGCAAGAAAAATTAAGTTTTTAGATATTGAGAAGATTATTAAGGATTATATAAGCAGAAATTATAATGTTGAAGCTACAATTGACAATATTCTAGCTTTAGACAAGGAAATTCAAAATGAGATATATAGTCTTTATGGAGGAAAGTAATGGTAGTAGTATCACTGATAGCATTTATTTTTGTAATTGGTATTATTATATTGGTTCATGAAGCTGGACATTTTTTTACTGCTAGAAAAGCTGGAATTAAATGTAATGAATTCTCCATTGGTATGGGTCCTGTAATCAAGCAATGGAAGAGTAAAGAAACAACCATCTCTTTACGTTGGATTCCACTTGGTGGTTATGTCTCAATGGTAGATGGAAATGAATCAGATTTATATATTGAATTAAATAAAGAACTAGGGTTGAACCTTGAAAGTGGTTGTGTATCTGAAATTGTATGTGATTCTAATATGGATGCTGATGTCAAAGGTATAGTAAAACGTGTATCGCTTAAAGGATTACATGATGAACCTCTTGAAATTGATTTAGAAATAGATGGTCAAACTAAGACATATCCTGTGTTAGATAATGCAAAATATGTATTAGATAAATCAACTAAGATAGAATTAACTCCATACAAAGAATCATTTGATTCTAAAAAGATATGGCAAAGATTGTTAGTTTTAGCTGCAGGTGCAGTTATGAACTTTATTTTAGGACTTATCATTTGTATTATTGCATCATTCTCGCAAGGTACAGCAAATATTAACTCTAGTGTTATGGGTAGTGTTGATGCTGAAATGGCTCTTGGTAAACAAGGAGTATCTGCAGGAGATGAAATTAAGTCTGTTAATTTTGGCAATGGCGAAATTAAGATTAATACTTGGTCAGATTTTTCTAATATTGTGTCAGCTAATTATGCTAAAGAATACAAAACAATGACTATGACTTATGTTCACAATGGTGAAACTAAGACAACAGATTCAATGAATCCATATGTGTATATTATTAAAGCTGGTTTAACTAATGGTAATGCTGATAACTATACTAACACATCTGGCAAAAATGGTGTTGTCGTTGGTGAAGTTGATACTCAATATGGCGATAATTTTTCATCAGGTGATGTAATTACTGCTATTGAAGTAAGTGTTCATGAAAATGGCAAGTGGTTAGATTATGTTAAGTATGATGTAAAATCATGGACAGATATTTTAAAGGCTACTCTTGGTACTAACTATGATGGTAAAGATATTAGTACGGCTATTGATAATGAAAAAATTAAAATTCATTTCTTAGATAGAGTTGAAAATGATGGTGTTGTAACTTATAGTGATCCTATGGTTACAAATGAATATAATGCATATTCTAACGAAGTTTTAAGTGCACAAGGTTATTTACCTGCTAGATTTATATTTGGTTGCTCAGCATCCATTTATAGAGAGTTTGGACCTTGTATGTCTCAAGCATTTGCAAAATTTAGTTCTTACTTCAGCCAAATCGTTAGAACTCTTAAAGCTTTATTATTTCCAAGCAATGGTGTAAGAAGCATAGGTGCTAAAAACTTGTCTAGTGTTGTTGGTATCTATGATATGGTTAATCAATATTTAATGTTAGGTCCTGCCACATTCTTATTCTTTGTGGCAATGTTATCTATAAATATTGGTATTATGAACTTATTACCAATTCCAGCTTTAGATGGTGGTAGAATAATATTTGTGTTATATGAGTTATTGACAGGTAGAAAGCCTAATAAGAAATTTGAAACTATTTTGAATTTCATATTCTATATTTTGTTATTAATCTTGTTTATATATGTAACTTATAATGATGTCTTACGTTTAGCACGTAAGTAAATATATGGTGCCTTTGAACTGGCACCTTTTATTTTGAACTCAGAATATGATATAATGGAGCAAGAAAGGATGGTATTTGAATATTATGAATAAATATATGTTTCTTGCGATAGAAGAAGCCACTAATGGTATTGAAGCAGGAGATGGAGGTCCTTTTGGTTGCGTAATAGTTAAGAATGATGAAATTGTAGGTAGAGGTCACAATAGAGTCGTTCTTAAAAAAGATCCAACTTGTCATGGAGAAATGGAAGCTATTAGAGATGCTTGTAAAAAACTTGGTACATTTGATTTGTCTGGTTGTACTTTATATACTACTGGTGAACCATGTCCAATGTGCTTTGGAGCTATTCTATGGGCTAACATTGAAAAGGTTTATTATGGTTGCAATGTAGTTGACACTGATAAGATTGGATTTAGGGATGATATTTTCTATCACATGACTGCAGAAAAGAAAGCAATCTTCCAAACTGAGTTAGATAGAGAAGAATGCTTAAAACTTTATGAGAAGTATATGGCAATAGAAAATAAAACAAATTACTAATTTTAGAGAAAGAAAATGAAATTAAATGTAGAACTTTGGCGGACATCCAAGGTTCTTTTTTTAATAAATTTTATAAAACGAAAAAAGCTTTAGAAAAAGCAAAAAAATAACATTTTACTGTTGACTTAAAAGTCTAAAAAGAGTATAACTATTACCGGTTACTTATTTAGTAACTATTCAATAAAAACCGCTTAGCAAAAAGAAAAAATGATTAAAATTCTTCTTGACATTAAAGTGGTAAAAAGAGTATAATAGATTCGCACTAGAAAATAAGTTCTAATGCAATTAGGTCTTTGAAAACTGAACAAATGACAATAAATAAACGAAACACAAAATGTT
>CAMNGZ010000008.1 GCA_946538835.1 uncultured Clostridium sp.
ACTAAAGCTTTCTTTGGTGGAAAGAATCCTTACCCTATTGAGATTTATTTCATTAATAAACGTATTAAGCTTGATTTATTATGGGGAACTAGCGATCCAATTAAGTTAATTGATCCTAAGTATCATATTCAAATCAATGTTCGTGCACGTGGTCAGCTTGGTATAAAACTTACTAATTACCAATATTTCTTCCAAACTCTAGTTGGAACATTAATGAAGAATCAAACTATTGAATTCTCTATTATCCAATCTTATTTTAGAGGAAGAATTAATCAAGTAGTAAAGAAAAACTTATCAAAGTATATTATTGATAATCAAGTTACATATTTTGAAATTGATCCACATATTGATGACATCCAATCATTATTTGAGGAACGTATCAGAGAAGATATTAAAGAATTTGGATTTGATGTTGTAAATCTATCTGTTGAATCTATCAATGTTCCAGATCAAGAATTAGATAAGTTAAACGACATTTTACACAAGAAGGCAGAATACGATCAACTTGGAGACCAAGTATACAGAACCGCTCGTGGATATGATGTTCTTGAAGCTGGTGCTGAAAACAATGGTGCTGCAGCTACTATGATGGGTGTAGGTATGGGTATGAATATGGGACAAACTATGCAAGGAACTGCTTCTATCATTCCTCCTGCTAGCGAAGTTAAAGAAGAACCTAAGGCTACAACTCCTAAGATTAAGTGCCCTAGTTGTGGTGCTGAAATTGCAACTACATCAAAGTTCTGCCCTGAATGTGGTGCTAAGATTGTACATAATTGTCCAAAGTGTAACAGTATTATTAAGCCAGGTCAAAAGTTCTGCCCTGAGTGCGGTGAAAAATTATATAGCAAAGGAGAATAATCATGAATAGATTAAAAATAAGTTTTATTATTGAAGCATTAATTGTCGTTATTCTTATTATTGTTATTCCATTTACTCAAAATAATGATTTTGATAATGGTGGAATGGCATTATATCTAACTAGCAAGATTGTACTAGGATTAGTATTCTTATCAAGTGTTTGTTATGGATTATTATCTAAAGCTAAGACAGGTTCAGCAACAGTTATTGTTGGACTTGGAGCAATTCTACAATTTGTGCCTATTGCTATGCGTGCACTTGCAAAAGCTAACTTTGATCAAAAATGGTTAGTTGCTATCCTTATCTTAGCTTTATGCATAATGTTATTTGTGGGACTTATCTTTGGATTATCTTATCAAGATAAGAAGATGATTGAGCGCGATAAAGTCAGCGAAGGAGAGACTATTCCAGTAGTAGAAGAAAAGAGACTTGCAACTGATGGCGAGGAGAATAAGTAATGTCAGACGTTAAAAATGAATGTCCAAATTGCGGATATGATTGGTCTAAAAATGAAAAGTATTGCAAATATTGCGGAACTTCAAATCCTACCTTTGTAGAGCCTAAGAAAGCTCCTACATTTAATTTTTTACAACCAAATAATACAAATGATTCTAACGAAGAAAAATCTAATGATGGTAATAATGTTTCCCAAACAAAATTTAGTGTTGTAGCTTTCATCATCTTGCTTATTTTTTTCTGGCCAGCTGCAATTATTTATCTTTTATTAACAATGAAAAAATAATTAATAATTTTTGAGATATTAAGCTATTTTTAGCTTAATATCTCTTTTATTTTTTTAGATGCATAGTTTTTTTAAAAGATTTGTTTTCTTGTAAATATATAGAAGATATGTTATAATTTCTTAAGTGTTTGAAGGAGGATAATTTATTATGAATTATCAAGAATTAGCAGATTTATTATTTCCTGAGGTTAAGGAAACTCGTGAAGATATTTTAGCTAAATATCCACGTCGTCCAGAAGGAACTGTAGTTACTCGTATGGCTCCATCTCCTACAGGATTTTTACATATTGGCGGTGTTTATACTGCATTAATTAACAGAAAAATCGCATCTCAAAATAATGGTGTATTTATTCTTCGTATTGAAGACACTGATAAGAAGAGAGAAGTTCCAGGTTCTCGTAAGATTATTTGCGACATTTTCAACAAAATTGGTTTAAAGATTGATGAAGGTGTTATGTCAGAAACAGAAGAAACTGGTGCATATGGTCCTTATGTTCAATCTAATCGTGTTTCAATTTATCATGTATTAGCAAAATACTTAGTAGAACAAGGTTATGCTTATCCATGCTTCGCTACTGAAGAAGAGCTTGAAGCATTACGTCAAAAGCAAGAAGCTAATAAAGAAATGACAGGATATTATGGTGAATATGCTGTATGGCGTGATAGACCAATTGAAGATATCAAAGCTATGCTAGATAAGAAAGCTCCTTATGTATTACGTTTCAGAGTTAATGAATCAACTCCAAAGAGAGTTCACGTTAAAGACCTTATTAAGGGCGACCTTGATATGGACAATAACTTCAATGATTTCGTTTTATTAAAGACTGATGGAATCCCTACTTATCATTTTGCACACGCATGTGATGACTATTTAATGGGTACAACTTATGTTCTTCGTGGTGATGAATGGATTGCATCATTACCAATTCACGTTGAATTATTCAACGCTTTAGGATTTACTCTTCCTCAATATGGTCATGTTGCTCCTGTAATGAAGAATGATGAAGGTTCTCGTAGAAAATTATCTAAGAGAAAGGACCCTGAAAGTAATGCTGAATTCTATCTTGAGCATGGTTATCCAGCTAAGGCCTTATTCGTATATTTATTAACTTTAATCAACTCTAATTTTGAAGAGTGGTATACAGCTAATAAGGATAAGGATTTAAGTGAATTTGAAGTTAAATTTGAAAATATGGGTGTTTCCGGTCCATTATATGATTTAGCTAAGTTAGATAACATTTCATCTGAAATTATTTATTCAAAGACTGCAAGTGAAAATGAAACTAACTTATTAGCATGGGCACATGAATATAACAAAGATCTTGAAGCTAGATTCAATGATAATATTGAACTTGTTAAGAAGATTTTTGCAACTCAAGGTTTTGAATCAAATGAACACAGAAAAGACCTTGTAAATTATTCAAGCTTTATGGACGCATTTGGTTATTTCTTCAATGATATTTTTGCAAACCAACCAGAAAACCTTCGTGAACAAATTTTAACTAATGTTAAAGAAGAAGATTTAACTGAAGTTGTTGATGGCTTAATTAACTACTTCAAGGATAAGCAAAATGGAAGCGAAAAGACTTTCAAAGAACTTGGTGAAGAATTAAAATATACAGATAAGAAGCATTATAAGGCTAACCCTGAAGCATACCGTGGTATGATTATGCATCTATATCATATTTTAAATCTTGCATTAACTCATAAAGAAAACTGCATGTCTAGCGATGACATTATCTCAGTTTTAGGTTATGATGAAGTAATTAGAAGATTAGAATTAATTAAATAACAATGGATTTAAAAAAAATAGTAATGGATTTAAGAATAAGCCATAATCTTAAAGGTAAATATCCTCTTGTTGTGTTCACCATCCCTAATCAAGGTGGTGTTCACAACAATGGTAAGAGATATTATGTTATGACTTATAGACAAAAAGAAAACGACATCTATTTTCACGGATTGACCAAATTTTTTCATAAATATAACGAAAAGTATGATTTCTCATTAAACTTAGACAAGTTTAATCATTATACTTTAGAAGCAATGCCACTTGGTGCATCTAAGTTTTCTCTTGTCTCATATAAAAACGATTATTTCCCAGTTGGATTCTTCACAGGTACTCATGATACCTATGAAGGTGAAAACAATCTTAACTATATGTTAGAAGAATTGAATAAAAAGGGAATTACTCTTATTGATATTTTAGAATCTACTTTGAAGAAAGAGGCAGAAAAAAATGGCAAAAAAAGAGTTAAGTGAAAGAGAAAAGCGCGAATTAATAAATAGGATTGAACATCCTGAACGCTATAAGAATTCAAACAGTGACAAAAAAGAGATGTATTTATCTCAAACAGACCGTAATTATAAAGACGGAGACAGAAATTAGGTGATTTTATGCTAAAAGCAGGTTATATTTATACATTAAAGGTTGATAGAAAGTCAGATATTGGTTATATGCTTCGTGATGAAGATAATAACGAAGTATTGTTACACTTTCAAGAAACTAAAAAAGAATTGAATAAAGGAGAAGACGTAAAGGTCTTCATCTACTTTGATAAGAAGCACAGATTATGTGCTACTACAAATACTCCCTATGTAACTATGAACAAGCCAGGATTTGTTAGAGTTGTTGAATCTATTTCTAATACTGGTGTATTTGTATCTAACAATACAGGTAAAGATATTTTAGTATCTGTAGATTATTTACCATATAATTTATCTTTGTGGCCAGAAGTTGATGATACACTTTTAGTTTTACTAAAAGAAAAGAGAGACACTTTATTCGCAAAACCTTTAAATCGTTTTGAAATATTAGATTTAGCTAATGATGAAGTTAAATATGAGTTAAACCAAACAGTTGAAGCTTATATTTTCCATATTAGTGAAGAAGGTATGAGTCTTGTAACAAGAGATTTTAAGAACATCTTTGTACATAAAACAATGTTTAGAGGAACATATCACATGGGTCAATTAGTTGAAACTAAAATTATCCATGTAAAGAATGATAATGAATATAATGGTTCATTGATTAAGCAAAAAGAAGCTCAAATTGATCCAGATAAAGATTTATTAATCAACTATATGAAAGCTCACAACAATGAAATGCCACTTGATGCTAAGTCAAGCAGTGATGATGTTGAAAAGATTATTCCGTTATCACGTAAAGCTTTTAAGAGGGCACTAGGTGGACTTTATAAAGATGGAAAAGTTACATTTGAGAATGGTAAAACTTATTTAACTAAATAAATAAAAAATCGAATTAAGTATTTGAACTTAGTTCGATTTTTATTTTGTCAGTTTTATACGTTCACTTACTAATGATTCATCTAGTGTAGGATATTTATGTTTATATTTAGATTCTTCTTTTACAGGATCATAAGTTCCCATTGGAGTGAAGATGTTACATTTAAGTAATCTTTTAATTGTTAAATATGTAGCTTTTAGAAAATTAAATTTTTTATAAGTCTCTAGGGCATATGTTGAACATGTTGGATAGAAACGACATTTTTTATTGTTTGGGTCGTGATTTTTTTTATAGATATTAATGTATTTAATTATATTTCTATTTCTCATAAAAAATAAAAGGATGATTACTCATCCTTTTGTGTTGTTTCCTCGTCTAACTCTTCGTCATCTTCCTCAACAGTATATAAAGGGAAAGTAACTTTAGTCTTATCAGCTTTTAATTCTTCAACAGTTTGAAGCTTATCAACAAATAGAATACCATCTAGATGATCATATTCATGTTGGAATACGATAGCAGGATAACCTTCTAAACGAAGTGTCTTGAATTGAAGTTTGTTCTTTTCAAAATCATATAAATATGTTTTAACAACAATCTTATATGGTCTTGCAACAACTCCACAAGTGTCTCTATCTACAGATAGACATCCTTCACCATTTGGAAGGTATGTTAATTCACGACTTTTTTCAACGATTTCAGGGTTTACTACACATAAAGAGTAGTGTTTATTGTTATCTAAGAAGTCATCACATTCTATTGCAAACATTCTCTTGTTTACACCAACTTGAGGAGCAGCAATACCTACACCTGGTCTTATACCATATTTTTTAACAAGTTCATCATCTTGAGAAACAACTTCATATTCATGAAGTCCTTTTAAAACTTCTAAATCTTCACTTGATAATGGTAATTTAACAGGTTCACATTTTCTTCTTAAAATAGGATTTCCTTCTTTTGTAATATTTTTTTCTAAGTACATATTTATCACCTGGTTTATTATAACATAATTTATAATAATTGTGAAAAATAACGCAATGCTACTTTATTTATGTTATAATGTCTTTAGGTGTTATTATGATTATTTTAATTGGTCCAAGCGCTTCAGGTAAAACTGCAGTAGGTAGAATGCTTGAAAGAAAATATAATATAAAAAAAGTGGTAACTTATACAACAAGACCTCCTCGCATTGGTGAGGTTGAAGGATTGGATTATCATTTCTTAAGTAAACAAGAGTTCTTAACAAGAAAAGATAAGAATTTTTTCTTTGAAACTGTAAATTATAATGATAATTATTACGGTACAAGTTTAGAATCATTAGATGATTCACATTACATAATACTTGATATAAATGGTTATAATTCATATAAGAAAAGTGATTTAAAGGTGGTTCCTTATTTCTTATATACATCAAAAGAAACTAGAAGAGAAAGAATGATTAAGCGATTAGATAATCCAATTTGTATAGAGGAAAGATTATCAATAGATGATACTAAATTTGATGTTAAGTTATTAGATGAGAATGTAACTATTATTGATGCTAATTATGCTAGTGTAGAGGAGATTAGTGATGAAATCTTTAAAGACTATCAATCTAAGCTTAGATAATAATATATTAGATTGTCTAGATAATATAGCTTTTGAATTCTTAGATTCTGATTTAGTTAAAGAATATAAGAGATTAAATAAGATCGTTGAAGAAAAATATTTAAAAGAGATTATGTTATTTAACAATGCTAAAGAACAGCTCTTAGAAGCATCTAAATATAAACATGATTTATCTAGTGAACAAGCGGCTTTATCAAGAACTAAGGAAGTTCTATTTTCAAAAGATGAAGTTAAATTACTAAAAGAAAAAGAGGCTGAAATTCAACGTGAGTTAGATAAATTATCTAATGATATATCTAGTCATTTATCTAATAAGTTCAGAAAGAAGAGGATTATATAATGGTTAAAAGAAGAAAACTTATAATATACTACGCAAATAATTCTATTATAGATAGTCTTGATAAGACAGTTAATGTATATTATGAATCAAAGAATAATAATTTTGCCATTTTATATGTAGATTCAGATCAATTTGATAGATTAATGAGATTTCTATCAAAATCAAATTTGATAACAAAAATAGATGTTTGTGAAGATATTTATGAGTTTTAAAAATATTTTTAACTGTTAAGTATTTTTGCTTGACATTAACATTTATTGTGTTATAATACTACCGTATAAAATTAAAAATAGAAGGAGTGAAATTAGTATGGTAAAAATTAGATTACAAAGATTTGGTGCTCACAAGGCTCCATTCTATAGAGTTGTTGCTGCAGATTCTAGATCTCCACGTGATGGTAAGTTCTTAGAAATCTTAGGAACATACGATCCAAAGACTCAACCAGCTACTGTAAATCTTAACGTTGAAGCTATCAACGCTTGGGTTAAGAACGGTGCTCAATTAACAGTTACAGTTAGAAACTTATTAAAAGCTTCTAAGTAGTGAGGTGACACTGTGGGTACTTTTGAAGAATTAATTCAAAACTTAATTACTCCACTTTTGTCTTATCCTGAAGATTTTGAAATTGAAAATCAAGGCGAGGTAGATGGCTTCTTAACTTTTAATGTTAAGGTTAGGGAAAGTGACCTAGGTCGCGTAGTTGGAAAAGGTGGACACATAGCAAAAGCCATTAGAACAATCCTTTATGCAAAGGCTTCAAAAGAGTCTAAGAAGGTACGTCTAAATATTGATGCTAAGTAAGGAACAATAAAGTCTCGAAAGAGACTTTTTTTGTTCCTTATTATTGTGCTATTTTTTCCAAAATTATTTCTAAAAATCTCAAGAATCCAAATGTGAAAATATTTTTCACATAAATACTGACACTTTTCCACACTTTCACAAAATTTTATACTTTATTTTATTGAAAAGTATGGTAATATATACTTGTCTTAAGAGATTAAGACACATAACAAATAATAAAATAACAATAATAAACAAAAACATTTTTTAAAAGAAGTCTAGGTTTGTACACATACATAACTCTCTCCCTAAACTCGTACAGACCGTTTTCAGATTTCTTAAAAGGATCCTTCCTTTTTGAAGGGTCCTTTTTCTTTTTCTCTTTTCTTACATAAATAATGTTTAATTTGGTGCTATAATCAATATAAACGGAGGAATCGAGTATGATTAGAGAAGGATATATTATTTCAACAAATAGTTTTAAACATAATTTCTTGAAGGAACTAGCCTTAGAAAAAGGCTTCTTAAATTATAAATTTTTGACTAAACAAGCATTCATTACTGCCATTCTTGGTAATATTACTGAAGATGGTATCATTTATTTATCTAATAAAGAAGATGTTAAGAATGTATATAATGCGGTTGAATATATTAAATATTTACCTTTCATTGAAAATGTTCAATATAAATCTACTAAGTTAAATTTCTTAAAGAAATTAAAAATAGATCTTATTCAAAAAGGATATTATGTTTATGATTCTTTATTAATAAAAATGTTAAACGAGAATAATATCACTTTTATTAACACAACCAAAGATAAAACATTAGATTATGTTTTAAAGAAGCTTGATAACAAGAATATATACTTTGAAAATTTTAAAGAAGATGAACATGATATTTCCTATTATCCTTTTAGAACTATTGAAAGTGAAATGAATTTCGTTTTTAAGTCTATTATTGATTTAATAAATAATAATGTAGCCTATAAAGATATAAAATTATGTAATTTAAATAGTGATTACACATTCTTATTAAATCGTTTATCTGATTCCTTAAAGTTACCGATTAGTCTTCCTAAAGAGAATAATGTATTAACTAGAAGTAGTGCTAAGCTTTTTATGTCGCTACTTGATAAATATGATTCATTTGATTCACTATTTGCTGATTTAAAAGGTAAAATTAGTGATAATGATTATCAAGATTATTTAAATTTGTGTAATTCGTTTGACCAATTCTTATATAAACCTATTGAGGTTAAGGGATATATTCAATATAAGTTAGAAAATATGTCATTTAAATCAGATAGATTTACAGAATCAATTGAATTAATTTCATTATCTGATTTAAAGGATTACAAAGATAAATATGTTTTTTTATTAAATTTTGATGTTAATGTACCTACTGTAGTTAAAGATAATGGTTATTTGACTGATATTGAGTTTGATGAATTAAAGATATCTACATCACTAGAAAAGAGCACTTTAAATAAATCAGAACTAATTGATACTATTAAGAGTATCAAGAATTTAAATATTACTTTCTCCAAAACTCACGCATTTAATAATGCGATTGAATCAGGTCTTGTAAAAGAATTAAATCTAGAAAGTAAAGAATATAAAAATGAATATGGAATTGATTTAGTAACTGATAGCTTGAATCTTGCAAGAAGCTTAGATAATTATATGAAATATGGAGAGCGTGATTATTATATAGATAACGCATTTGATATTAAATATGATTCTTATGATAATCAGTTTACAGGATTATCAAGTGATAATATTAAAAAGATGTTATCTCGTCCTTTTGGTCTTGCGTATACGTCTATGGATTCATTCTATGACTGCAAATTCAAATTCTATCTTCAAAAAATCTTAAAGATAGATAAATTTGAGGATAGTCTTCAAATTTCACTTGGTAATATTGCGCACAAGATATTTGAAGATAGTTATGACCCTTCATTTGATTTTGATGCATCTTTAAATAGCGCAATTGATGAGATGCTAAATAAAGATTCAAGAGAAAATAAAGAATTAACAAATAAAGAAAAATTTTATATCAATAGAATGGTTAAGGTTGTTAAAGAAGCAATCGTTTCTAATAAGGCTCATGAAGAAGCTTCTAAGCTTCAAAAGGTTTTAACAGAAAATAAATTTGATGTTAAAATTGATGATTTTGTATATTTTACTGGTAAGATTGATAAGATTTTATATAACGAAGAAGAAAAGAAATTTGTGGTAATCGACTATAAAACAGGAACAAAAAAAGCTATTCTAGATAATCTTAAGGATGGAAAAAATACTCAATTACCAAGTTACTTATATTTAATTAAGAATGGTACTAATAAGAATGTTGATTTATCTAGCTACAAGCCTATTGGTATGTATCTTGAACATATAAATATCAACAAGAATGATTTAATTGATGACTTTAAATTAAAAGGATACACATCTATATTAAAAGATGATGAAGAATTACTTGATCTTTCCTATACAAACATAAAATTTAAAAAAGATAATATTCCTTATTCAAACAGCGAACCTTATTTAATTGATGATTCTGAATTTGAAAAGACTATCGATTTAATTAGTAAAAACATCAATAATTTTATAAAAGAATATAGGAAAGCTAATTTTGAAATTAAATATACAGAACTCGATGATGATACTCCTTGTAAGCTTTGCAAATATGAGGATGTATGTTTCAAGACTGTTATGAATAAAAATAAGCTCGTAAGTGATCCATTTAAATTAAAGAGTAAGAAAAAAAATGAGGAGGAAGAATAATGCCATTTACATTAAGCCAACAAGAAGCATTAAAGATATTGGATAAGAATACAATTGTATCTGCTGGTGCAGGTAGTGGAAAAACTGCAGTTCTAACTGAACGTATCAAACGTATCATAGAGTCTGGCGTTTCACCTCTTGAAATACTTGTCTTAACATTTACGAAAAATGCTGCTAATGAAATGAAGTCAAGAGTTAAAAAAGCTATTTTGGCTGATGATAAACTAGCTTATTTAGCACCACTTGTTGAACAAAGTGATATTTCGACTATTGACGCATTTACAATAGCTATTTGTAAAAAATATTTTAACATATTAGATTTAAGACCTGATGCAAACATTATTGATCAAAATGTACTAGGTTTAGTTAAAAAAGATATTATGGATTCTATATTTGAATCTTTATATAAAGAAGAGGATGAAGATTTTTTAAGTTATTTAAAAGAATTTACGACTAAAGATGACACTGAAATAAAAAACACAATTTTTAATATCGCGTCAAAAATCGAATTAATTGATGATAGCTTAGGTTTTATAAATTCTAGTTACGAAACTTATACTAGTGATGAGTTCTATGATAAGTTAAAAAATGATATGATGGATTTTTTAAAATACAAATTATCTCTTATAAAAGATAAATTAAAATTTATTAGAACTCCATTTAGTTTTTCTCAAAAAACTATTGAAGATATCGATATGTCTATTTTAAAAATTAATAATATTTCTACATATGATGATGTTAAAGACTTTGTAACAACATTTAAACTCCCTAAAAAACCAAATAAAAAAGATGGAGAGGTTGAAGAAAAGTTTGAAGATATAAGAAAAAAACTATCAAGTGGAGATTTGGCTGATATCAAGCCATTAGTAGAATATGAAAATATGGATTCGTTAATTGAGGCCTTAGCAGTAAAAAAAAGCTATATTAGAATGTATCAAAAAATTCTTAAAGAATTCTTTATAAGAATTGAGAATTATAAAGAAGAACATAATGTATATACTTTTGGTGATCTAGCTAAGAAAGCTTTATATCTTGTAAGAAATAATAGTGATGTTAGAGAAGAACTTAAGAATAAATATAAATATATTTTATTAGATGAATATCAAGATACTAGTGATTTCCAAGAAGGATTACTATATGCAATTTCTAACAACAATATGTATATGGTAGGTGATATTAAACAATCTATTTATCGTTTTCGTAATGCTAATCCTGACTTATTTAAAACCAAATACAACACTTTTAGCAAGCGTTATACAGATGAAGATCCTGTAAAAGGTACTACGATGCCTAGTGAATTAGGATATCGAATTGATATGATTAAAAACTTTAGATCTCGAAGCGAGGTTTTAGAGGATATTAACACTATCTTTGATCCAATTATGACTAATGATTATGGTGATGCTGATTATTCAAAGGCTCATCGTATGGTTTATGGTAACACTGATTATTCTAATCATACATTTAATTATAACCATCATATGGATATCTTAACTTACAAAGTACCTACTATAGATGATGATGGTAATGAGATTAAATTTGAATTTAAGAATGAAGAAATTGAAGCATTTATTTGTGCTCGTGATATCTTAAAAAAGCTTAATGACAATTATATGGTATATGATAGAGATTTAGAATCTAAAGAAAGAAAGGCTACATATAAGGACTTTGCGATTTTAATTGATAGAGAGACTTCATATGATACATATAGAAAAGTGTTTGATTATTTTGGTATTCCACTTTCTGTTAATCAAGATATAGATATTGCAAAAGATCAAACAACATATATCTTATCTAATATGATTAATTTAATTTCTTTATCATGCGATAGAGCGTTTGCAAATACAGATTATATTCATTCATTTTTATCGCTAGCTAGAAGTTTCTTATTTAGAATGAAAGATGATGAAATATTTACTATCGTTAAAAATAAAGATATGAATAATCCAATTTCTCAAATTGGTTTAGAATTAAATAAATTAATTGATGTAGAATCTAATTCTAACATCTATTTAAAAGCTTTAAATCGTTTCAATTTCTTTAAAAAATTATCTACTACAAATGATATTGTGAATAAAGAACATGAGGCTGAATATTTCTATAATACAATCGTATCATTAGATTCTATCAATTATAGTTTTGACAAGATTGCGTCATATTTTAAGGAAACTCTAGATAATGATAGCAAGATTAAATATAAGCTAGATCACTCGTTAGAAAATGGTGTCAAGCTTATGAATATTCACAAGTCTAAAGGTCTTGAATTCCCTATATGTTATTTCGTTGGATTAGCTGTAAAGCCTAACTTAAAAGATGAATCTGAGGCTGTATTTGATACAACTTATGGCTATTTATATAAGAAAACGCATGAGGAAGAAAAAGATATTCTTAACATTAATTCAATCTTAACTAACTATAAGCTATCTAAATTAAGAAAGAGTGAAAGACTTCGTCTATTCTATGTCGGACTTACTCGTGCTAAGGAAAAGATGATTTTAATAACTCCTGATTTTACGGAGAATTCAATCATTTCTAAAGATAATTGTGCTACATTTTCTGATTATTTAGCTTATGATTATAATGAGACAAGAGTTAGTAGTGAATTTAGGTCTCTTGGCCAATACATTAAAGAAGTTAGCCTTGATTCTTTAAAGCTTACTAAAGAATATGATTTAAAGAAGAATAAGACTCTTGATATTAATTTTAAAGCTACACCTAAATATCAAACAATGCCACAAGTGTCATTAGTAGAAAAGGAGAAGGTATCTAAGACTGTATCACATTTAAAAGATAAGAATGATACATATATTATGAATCTTGGTACAAAAGTTCATGAGGTTATGGAATCTCTTGATTTTAAGAACCCAAAGATTGATTCTCTAAATTTAACTAATGATATAAAAGATATTGTGAATAATGTTTTATCTAATCCATTATTTTCAAATATTAAAGATGCGAATACATATCACGAGTTAGAATTCTCATTTGATTCTAATAATATTCATTATGATGGTATCATTGATTTATTAGCTGTATATAATGATCACGTTGATATTATTGATTACAAGCTATCAAATGTAGATAGCCCTGAATATAAGAGACAATTATCAATTTATAAAGAATATGTTAGAACTAAGACTAATTTAAGAATTGATTGTTATCTATTAAGTTTAACTAAAAATCTAGCAAAAAAAGTAGAATGCTAGAAAAAATTTTTGTATAATAATTTAGAGGTAATTAATTATGAATTATTATATTGTAGGTAAACTTTTAACAACTCATGGTCTTAAAGGTGAATTAAAGCTTCAGGTTGAAACAGATTTTGATCGTTTCAAAGAAGATAGCCGTCTTTATATTGGCCATAAGGGCGAATATATTGAAGTTTTTGTTAAGTATGCTAAAGATTATCAAAATGGTCTTCTAATAGTTTTTAAGGATTTAGAAGATATTAATCTTGTTGAACACTTCAAAGGAGATTATTTATATATATCTGAAGAAGATCAAGGTGAAGCGCCTGAAGGTATGAATTATATTCACGACATTATTGGTAAAAAGGTTTATAACCAAAATGGTGAATTAAAAGGTACTTGCGTGGACATGCAGGAAGGTTCTAATTCATATATGATGATTGTGTCTGACAACAAGAAAACATATAAAATTCCTTTTATTCGTGGAGTCTTTATTAATAAGGTTGATGATGAAGGAATTCATATGAATGAAATAGAAGGATTATTCTAATGAAGATTAAAATAGTCACATTATTTCCTGAAATGTTTCAAGGCTTTTTAAGCGAATCAATCATAAAGAGAGCCATTGATAAAGGAAATGTTGAATTTGAAATAATTGATTTCAGAAAATATTCTCATGATAAGCATCACCATGTTGATGATACTCCTTATGGTGGTGGTGCTGGTATGGTTCTTCGCTGTGATATCCTTGATGAATGCATCGAAGATATTAAAACACCAAAGAGCCATATCGCATTAATGAGTCCTCAAGGCGTTCAATATAATCAAGCTATGGCGAATAGATTAGCTAAAGAGGAAGAACTTATTTTAGTATGTGGTCACTATGAAGGATTTGATGAACGTGTAAGAGGTTATGTTGATGAAGAAATCTCTATGGGAGACTTCGTTCTAACTGGTGGTGAAATTCCTGCGATGGCCATAAGTGATTCTGTCACAAGATTACTTGATGGAGCTATTAGAGAAGAATCATATGAAGATGATTCTTTCTATAATGGTTTATTAGAATATCCACAATATACTCGTCCTCAAGTTTATAAAGGTGTTGAGGTACCTTTTGTGCTTCAAAACGGAGATCATGCTAAAATTAAGACATGGAGACTTAAAGAATCTTTAAGAAAGACATATTTACGTCGTCCTGATTTACTTAAAAATAGAACATTAACTAAAGAAGAAGCTAAATTATTAGCTGAAGTTAAAGATGAATTAAATAATAATTAATTCGATGCTTAATTAAATCTATAAATATTGGTATATGAAATCATTCATATGCCTTTTTTTATGAAAATAATATAGAAGATTTGTAAAAAATGATTTATTGAAATGCATTGTGGTTTGTAATATAATACATGCAACTGCTAATGGCAATTGTTTAAGAAAAGACGGGAATGTATAAAATATAACATATAAGTTAGATCATTAATATAGAATAAATTGATTTAGAATATTTTAAATAATATTAATCAGTGTTTCATATTTTATATTTTCCACTATGAATAATTTAGGGAGTTTATTATGGTTGAAGTTTTAAGAAATAAAAAATATATAAGAAATTATACATTAGATATGCTGTGGGTGTCATGTAAGCCATTAATTATTATTAATATTGCAATTGTACCATTTATGATTTATTTTCTTTTAGTTGGTATTTTTTCAGATAAAGAAGCATTTAATGATTTCGTTCGTTTGATTATTTGTTTCATATTGTTACTTGCAATTATTATTAGATGGTTCTTTTATTATAAAAAAATCAATTTAATGTTTTTCAATACTTGTGATGAAGATGGAAATGTTAAAGAACTTATTACACTAGAGAATGATGAATATGTTATAAATAATATTACTCATAAGACAATTAATAGAATTAAGAAGAATGAAATTAAATCTATAACTCAGACTAAAAGAGCAATAATTATAAAAACTATATATAATCAAAAAGCTTATATTCCTAAAAATGATGAATTATTAGTTTTTTTAGGATTAAATGCGAAGTAATTTTATGACAAATTATAATTTTTTTAAATTTGTAACATGGTATTTTAAATATATTTCTGATTTACACTATTGTAAACCTAATAATGGAAGAATTTATATATCTAAAAAAGAACGACCAGTTTGTGTCGCATTTTCATATACTTTTTTTTAACGGTTTTTATTTTAATACCATTTAATTTTTGATTATATAGTTCCTGTATCATTTTGTTTAATACTAACTGGAATGATTTTATTGTTAATGTCTAAATTTAGTTTGATTTATTATTTCATCCTTTATAAAAAATATAAAGATAGAAATAAAAATCTAAACTCTAAAATTATATTTGATGAATGTGCTTTATTTGTTATCAACAAAGATATAAGCGCCATTTTATCAAAAAATTATAAATTGCATGATGTTAAACGAAATATATTATTCGTTAAATATATTCTTATTGATAAAAATGGTAAGATAGTAAAACTAAAGGTAAAGTCTAATTTAATTTATTTAAATAAGAAAAAAATATGTAATGTACCTTTAAAAAACAAATATGAATTAGAAGCGTTAATCTAGTTAAATCTATGTCTGAAGTGCATTTAAAGAGATTTTAAGCTTATGTTGGTGTTATAATATATCTATAGACGAGGTATAATTATGAGAAAAAATTTTGGACCTAAAAGTTTAACATATCCTGAACCAGTCTTTATTATTGGTACATATGATAAAGAAGGAAAAGCTAATGCGATGAATGCTGCATGGGGTGGAATATATGATACTAATCAAATATTCTTAAGTTTCTCAAGTCACAAGACAACTGATAATTTCAAGTTGACAAATTGCTTTACCGTATCATTTGGTACTCGTGATACAGTTTTATCATGTGACTATGTTGGTATTGTATCAGGTAATAAAGAACCTGATAAAGTTGCCAAAGCTGGTTTAACTGCTATAAAGAGTGAGTTTGTCAATGCACCATATTTTAAAGAACTTCCTGTTTCTTTAGATTGTAAAATTAAAGAATTAAAGGAAGATCAAGATGGTATTAAGGTTATTGCTGACATTTTAAATGTTTCAGCTGACGAATCTGTTCTTGAAAATGGTAAGATTGATGCTGAAAAACTATCACCTCTTACTTATGATCCAAGCCAAAATAAATATTTTACAATCAGTGAGTTTGTAGATTACGCATTTAAATCTGGCTTAAAATTAAAATAATTTCTAAAAGGCTTAATTTGTATTCAATTAAGTCTTTTTTTATTTTACAAAATATTTATAATAAGAATTAACAAAAGAAAAGAAGGAAAGAGTATGGAATTTTATAAAGATAATTACGATGCGATTGTTGTTGGCGCTTCTTTGTCAGGTATGAGCTGTGCATTAGAATTGGCTAAAAAAGATAAAAGCGTACTTGTGCTTGAAAAGCATAATTTACCAGGTGGTCTTGCGACTAGTTTTGTAAAAAATGGTCAAGAATACGAAGCTACTTTGCATGAAATGATGTCCATTGGGGAGGAGACTAAACCACTTAAAATTAGAACTTTTTTAGAGTCTAATGGAATTCATTGTGACTGGTTAAGAGTGCCTGAAGCTTACAAATTATTTGTTCCTAAAGAAAATATTGATATTGTTTTGCATGCGGGATGGACTGGATCAATTGAAAACAATAAGTATAAGTCTGGTAAGTTTGTGATGGCTGATGAATTAAATGAAGCTTATCCTGGATGTAAGGATGAAGTTAATAGACTCATGAATTTATGCGCTAAGGTGTATAATTCAGTAAATGTATTATCAGTTTCAAAAGAAAGCAAACCTATGATGCTATTAAAACATCCTGAGTTTGTAAAAACTTGTGGATATTCTACACGTGAAGTATTAGATACATTTAAATTAGCACTTCCTGTTCGTGATATTTTAAAAGCGTATTGGATTTATGTAGGTACTCCTTTTTCGGATTTACCTTTCACAATTTATGCAGTTCTTATGGCAGATTATTTCATTGGTGGCTCTTATATTTGCAAAGAATTTTCTCATGAGTTATCAGTTCGTATGGCTGAAAAGCTATTAGAACTTGGAGTAGATATAGAATATAATCAAGAAGTTACTAGTATTATTGTTAATAATGGTTGTGTCACTGGTGTAAAAACTAAAAGAGGAGATATTATTAATTCTAAATGCGTAGCTACATCGACTTATCCAAATAAGACATATGGTTCTTTAATTGAACCTATTAGTGAAGTCCCAAGTGAAGCTTTTAGATTTACTAATTCAAGAAAGATAGGCTTATCATGTTTTTCTGTTTTATTAAGACTTGATAAAAAGCCTAGCGATTTAAATATTCATAATTATTCAGTGTTTTCTTCTACTAGTGAAATGGATTTAGACACTTTCTTTGAAGAAGCCAACACCAGAGGCCCTTACAATTATTTATCAACTATTTGCCTAAATTATGCTAATGATAGTGTGGTTAAGGAAGGAGAAACTTTATTATCTATTACAACTTTACCAATGGCTGATCCATTTTTAAATATTGATCCATTTGATTATGCCAAAATAAAGAGAAAGATTGCTCAAGATATGATTGCTCGTGTATCTCATTTCTTAGGAGTTCCACTACAAAATCATATTATTGATATTGTGATTGAAACACCAATATCTGTAGCTCATTTTACAGGCGATTATCTTGGCAGTGTTTATGGTTATCAACACAGAATGGATGACCATATTGTCGCAAGACTTGAGCATAATAAAGAAACTCATTTTATTAAAGGTCTAGCGTTTATTGGTGCTCATGGTGTGAGTGGAAACGGAATGAGCCCTTGTATAACTAACGGTAGAAAGGCTGCTTATGATTTGATGGAAGATATGGGAAGGAAGAGATAGTATGATTAAATCTTTTGTAACTGATATTAATGGTGCTAAAAAAGTTAATGAATTAAGAGATAGAGAAATATTTAACGCTAGTGATAAAAACTTATATAAAGATTCAATTAATGATTTAGCTAAAAAACTTCATCCTGGTGTTCTTAAGGCTCGATTGATTTCAATTGAAACTGTCGGTATTAGCGCAAAAAAATTTCGTTTTGAGGCTGTTGATCAATATTTCCCACCATTTGAAGCGGGCCAATATGTATCAATTGAATTTGATGTTAATGACACTTTGACAACTCGTCCTTATTCAATCTTAAGTGCTCCATATGAAGTTAAAGCTATAAATCCATATTTTGAGATAGTTATTAAAAGAACTGCTAATGGCCTAGTTTCTAACCACATGTTAGATAAAGCTTCAATTGGAGATATCTTTAATGTAGATTTTCCACATGGTGATTTCTATTATGAACCACTTCGTGATTCTAAACATATTATCGGTATAGCTGGTGGTAGTGGTATTACTCCATTTGTGTCAATCGCAAGATCGATAGTTCATGGCAATCTTGACGTTGATTTAACTATTATTTATGGCTTTAAAAATTATGATGAGGCTATTTTATTAGACGAGCTTAATGAAATTATGTCAAAGACTGATAAAGTTAGGGTTGTCAATGTGGTAAGTGATAAATATGCTACTAAGAGATTTGGCGATGAAGAAGGCTTTATAACAAGAGAAATCATTCAAAAATATTCTATTAATGAAGACCCTAAGTCAGGTTTATCTACATATTTTATTTGCGGTTCTCGTGATATGGATATTTTTGTAAAAAATGAATTATTAAGTCTTAATGTTCCATTTAGAAGAATAAGAAGTGAACTATATGGTGAACGTTTTGATTATGAAACAGACACTGATTTTGACCAAAATAATAAAGACAAATTCTTTAACATATTGGTTCAAAGAGGTGAAAAAGAGAATGTCATTAGATGCCAAGGGACAGAATCCATCGCAAGAGCACTTGAGAGATATCATATTAAAGTTAATACTTGCTGTAGAAGTGGTTCATGTGGTGTTTGTCGCATTAAAGTGCTATATGGTAGTTATTTTGTGCCTAAAGACAGAGATAAAAGAAGAAAAGCGGATATTCGCTTTAATTATTGCCATGCTTGTCAAACTTATCCAACATCAGATATGAAGATTAAAATTGACATTCTATAATTTCTAAAATTATTTTAAAATTTAATAAAGAATTATTAAAAAAAATCTTGAAATTATTCAAAAGAAATGGTAATATTATAAAGGCTTTATTATAAGCCTGCACGATAATCCGCTATATAGGCTAGATCCTATACATGATTTTTGGAAGAAATATTAGATATAGGAGTGTATATATTATGGCAAAAGGTCAAGCTTTAATTGATGAAATTACAGCACAATATGTAAAGAACGATACACCTGAATTCCGTCCTGGTGACAATGTTAAGGTTTACGTTAAAATCGTTGAAGGAGATACTCATCGTATCCAAATCTTCGAAGGTCTTGTTATTAAGAGACAAGGTCACGGAGTTTCAGCTACATTCACAGTTCGTAAGAACTCTTATGGTGTAGGTGTTGAACGTGTATTCCCAGTTAACTCACCAATCATTGATAAGATTGAAGTTACTCGTAAGGGTAAGGTAAGACGTAACTACTTAGGTTACATCCGTAACTTATCTGCTAAGGATGCACGTATTAAAGAACGTCGTTAGTTACATTAAGAACTTGGTTAATTCCAAGTTCTTTTTTTCATTTTTATAATATTTTTGTTATTTAATGTTGTATAATGAAAATAAATAAAGGTGAGGGTAAAAATGGAAAGAGAAATTATTAGCAGAAAATATGAGCAGATACTTAATGTTTCAAAGAAAATAGCACCATATGCTTTATTATTTTTGTTTACAATAATAGCTAATCAAATCTTATTTTATATTGGTTGGCCTAGTGGGGATGATGTCACTTATCATTTTGCAAATATATATGATACTTATGACGCATTAAAGAATGGACATTCAATATATATTTCATCAAATTTGATTGGTGGTCTTGGTTATGGTAAAGGTCTATTTTATAGTCCTTTAGGACATTTTAATGTGGCATTTATTGGACTTATATATAGTGTATTTAATATTTCATTATTATCTGCGCTAAAGACTACAGTATTTTTATCTATTTATATCAGTGGTATATTTATGTATCACTTTATGAAAAGATTTAGCAAGAATATATATTTACAAATAGCAATCGCATTTATATTTATCATTTCGCCATATAGACTTTTTTGTTTCTTCGCGAGAAATGCATTTGGAGAAGCATATGCGACCATGTATATACCATTATTCTTTATGGGCTTATATGATATATGCCACATTAAAGATAATGAATTTAGTTCTAAAGGTTTTATTGAAACTATATTAGGAGCCACTTTATTATATTTTTCACACAATATTACGGCTCTTTATTCATATTTTTTCGGGGTTATTTATCTCTTATTCTTTGTTAAACCCCTTGTTAAAAATTTAATAAATAATAAGAGATTTAGAATATATATTGTAATCAGTGTATCTTTGATAATTGGATTATGTTTCGTTTTGTTGCTAAATACATTCACCCTATATAATACTGGTATTTATAATGTTTCTGACCCTGATAGAATGTATACAAATAAAGGACATGTACAAAATGAAATCAGTAGAGCACAGAACTTCTCTGGTTTCTTAAATATTTCTTGGTTACAAAGTTATACAAAAAATGCATACACTTATAATACACATTTCCTTGAACTTATCTATTTTTCTCTTGCATCTTTATTTTTATTTGCAACAGATATATTCTTAAAACGCTTTAAGATATTTAGAAGAACTCATAATTTGATTGCTAGCCTAGTATATTTGATAGCAGTATTTATTATTTATAAAGTATACACTACAGCTTTTAGGGAAGAATTAGTATACAGTGCAATGGCTTTAATTATTTTCTATAATCTAGCTACATATCTTAAAGATTTAAAAACAACTAATTTTGAAAATAAAACTTTAATTGCATATATCCTAATTCTTGTGATTAACATTTGCTTAATAACTATGAAGAGTGCGTGGGATTTTATGCTTTCTCCATTTTATGTAATTCAATTTGCGTGGAGATTATACACATTTGTGTGGGTGTTTGTCCCATTGATTCTTGGTATTGTTATTGAAAAAGAAGGTTATAAAGTTGCATTAGTCGCATTAACCGCTTCTTCATTTATTCCGATGCTAAGCCAAGTCAATTTTGAAAAGAGACTTGTGAATGAATCATTAAGTAGTCGAGATGATTCATATGAAACAAATAGAAGTTATCCTTATAAATATTCAATTGATGAAAGATATTCTAAAATTAGTAACGCTATTGGTCATAACAAAGAATATTTACCTAGAATTTATTATTATTATGATAATAAGTATAAAACAAGTTTTTCCAAATCTTTATATAGAGATGTATGTGATGTCATTTCTAATCCAAATATTGATGATAGGTTAGAACCTTTGATTTGTTCTGGTAGTGGTAGTATTTCAAATTATATAAGTGATACTCCACATGTTTCTTTTGATTTGAAATTAAATCAAATTAGTACAGTAGAAGTGCCTTTAATTTACTATACAGGATATGTGCTATATGTCACTGACAATAGTACTGGTAAGACTAATCAAGTTGATTTGTTGTCACCTGAAAATTGTGATTATTTAGTAGGTTTCACCCTTGATGGTGGTGATTATCACATTGATATTAATTATAAAGGTGTTAAAGGACACAGTTTTGCAGTATATATATTTGATGTATCTTTAGTAGGTTTAAATTTATTTTATTTGTTAGATTCTCTATATTTATATAAGAGGAAAAATATTTATTTGTATTAAACTTTATTGTCTTAATTAAAAAAACACGATATAATATTTATATATATTCATAAGATTTACATAAATAAGAATAGGAATTATATATAATATTTTTTGGGGAGTGATTAATTTGGCTGATAATTCAATATTAGAACCATGTGATTTATATAATAAAGAATTTAAAGATAAGTTTAATCAAAATGTTGAAAAATATTTTGATGAACTTGTTAAAAAATCAATGACTGACGTTGAGAAAAATAGAACACATGTAAAAGCTTATAATAAACTTATTTCCGAACGTGATAAATTAACTAAGAATTCTAACAGAACGAATGGATTCAAATGGCTTTTTATCATATTAACAATTGCTGTGATTGTATTAGCTGTACTTGGTGGATTAGGTATATTAAGTGAGACTAAGATGGTTAGAATAATTGTTCCAATTGTTGGTGGCTTGTTAGCTGTATTATTTATATTTTTAACCATAAAATTAGGCAAAGCAGTTAAAAAACTTAAAACACTCATTGATAAGAAGCAAACAGAAGCTAATAAAGAACAAAAAATTTGTTACGAAACTATGGCTAAATTAAATGCTTCTTATGATTGGAATATTTCATCTGATTTAATGGAACTTACCACACCTTTAATTGATCTTGATCATTCATTTGACGTTAATAAGTTCTGTTATTTAAGAGAAAAGTTTGGATTTGAAGACAATAATGATCCTAATTGTTCAACAAATTATGTTAAGAGTGGTAATATCAATGGTAATCCATTTGTGTTGCTAAACACATACAATACTAAGATGGTTAATAAGACTTATACGGGTACATTAACTATCCATTGGACTACTACATCATATTCTAATGGTAAATCTACAACTGTTCATCATACTGAAACACTTGTGGCTACAAGCGAGCATAAAGCGCCAATATATTTCTATGATACTAGACTTGTATATGGTTGCGAAGCAGCTAAAGATTTATCATTCACACGTCAACCTACTGTTAAAGACGGTATAACTGATAAAGAGATTGAAAAATTAGAGCGTCATACAGAAAAAGAATTGGCTAGTATATCTGAAGCGAGCATAAAGAAAGGTGGAAACTTCACTTCACTTGGAGATGCAAAATTTGAAGGTATGTTCCACGCTTATGATAGAGACAATGAACAACAGTTCAGACTTATGTTTACACCATTAGCTAGAGTTAATATGATTAAGTTATTAAGACAAAGTCCTTATGGTGATGATTTCTATTTCTATAAGGTAAAGAGCTTAAACTATATTTTCTCTAAGCATAGTCAAGATATTAATTATGACATTACACCTGATATGTTTGTTGATTATGATATTGATAATGCGAGAAAGAAATTTATTGATATCAATAACACTTTCTTCAAAGGTTTATTCTTTGATCTAGCTCCTATCTTATCAATTCCTTTATATCAACAAATGAAGACTCATGAATATATTTATAATATTCCTTATGAGGCATATCATACTAAATATGAACAAGAATCACTAGCTAACAGATTTGATAAGAACTTATTAAAAGATCCTCTATCTAAGACTGATGCAATCATTAAATGTGATTTCACATCTAAATCTGATGGTGTTGACTATATTGATGTACATGCATATTCATATAAGACAGTAGAACATGTAGATTATGTAACTAAACTTGGTGGAGATGGACGCCTACATCAAGTACCTGTTAAGTGGCTTGAATACATTCCACTTGAAAAAGTGTCCAAGATGTCTTTATGTGATGAGAATACAACTAGAGAAAAATTTAATAATTCAAATGAATTAATTAATAAATTGTCTAGTCAAAGACGTCTAGTCTATGAACGTGGTCTTTTATCATTATTATTACTTGATAACAGTGATATAAAAGATATAAGAAAACAAATTTTAAAGAAAGATGAGGAAAAATAAAATGGCAAACGGTTTAGACGAATTCAATGATCCAGTATCAACTGGAAGAGATGTTAATGTTATTAACAAACAAATCCCTGTTAAGGTTGGAGTAGGTTCAACAATTTTCCAAGTGTTATTATGGGTATGTGGTATTATTCCAGGACTTATCTTCACTATTATGAAGGTTAAAGCTGCGACTTACCTACGTCAACTTGAACAAAAGCTTCAACATGATGCTTCTCAAATTGACAACTATCTAGAACAAAGAGTAGTTATTTTACAAAACTGTGCTAAATTACTTGATAAGGCAATTGATCTAGATAAGACTACTTTCGAAAATATTGCCAAATATCGTGGTGGTAACACTAATAGCGATGCTACTCGTAATGAAGTATCTAGTCAACTTGATGCTGTAGGTAGACAAATTAATGTTGCATTCGAAAATTATCCAGATTTAAAAGCTCATCAAGAAATTGCTGATGCTATGCAACAAAACAACTATTTACAAAGAGAAATTACTGCTGCTCGTGAAGTTTATAACGATACAGTAAACAGATGGAACCAAGATATTCAAGTTTGGCCTACAAAGATGATTGTTGCTGCTAAACAAGGATACACTACTCGTATTCCATTCTCAACAACTCAAGAATACAAAGAAAAAGCTAGAGAAGTATTATTCTAGTTGATAGGCAGCCTAGCTGCCTTTTTCTTTATATTTCTATATCTATTAGGATATTAAATGTGTTAAAATAAAATATAGAGATGATTATATGGAAAATACTTTATTAGATATAAAGAAAGTTAAAAAAGAGTACGAGGAAGTACTAAAAGGACTTTCAATTAAATATAAAAAAATTGAATATATGGCAAGTGTTTCTTCATTATCTTTAAATAAAGATATTATTGGCTTTTTTTATAGCACCATAAATAAGTCTTATTCCAAAGAAGAAGGATGTTTAAGGCTTTATGGGTTGCTACAGGCTATGTTTGTTTCTATCGACTCTATTTATTCATTAAGCATAGCTTTAACCAATTCTAAAAACTTTATTAAGATTAATGACAATAAAACACTTCGTGAACTTAAATATATAAGAAATGATGTGGTAGGACATCCTACTAATCGTATTGTACAAAGAGAAGTTGTATATTGCGTATTAGATCCGAAAGATGTTACTAACTACAGTTTTAAGTATCATGTTTATAACCTTGATATGGAAGAAGTGAGAGAAGTATCATTTATTCAGATGATTTATGATTATTATGTTGAAGCTACTAAAGTGTTGACCGTCTTGCTTAATTATGAAGAGGTTCATAAGACTAAGTTATTTAATGATGATATCTTATTTATGATTGATAGTTATAAGAACAAACAAAATATCAATAATTTATTCCGTCAGTTTAAAACGGAATATAAGAAGATATATAGTGAAAATTCTCGTATTTATAAAAGAATTGTGCTTCTTACTCGTGTTAACAAATTGCCTCATACTAAACTTAATAATTTCAGTTATTTGTTCCACCTTGTGAGATTGTATGAAATGGTTTCTAATCTTGAAAAATGTGATCCTATTAAGATTTCTTTAGAACCTTTACCTGATGAGATATATGAAATTAAAAAGTTCTTATATAATCATTATGAATATAGATCTTTAATTCCTACTTTAGTAAACTATAATAATCCAGGATTTAAAGAAGCATTGAATCATATGATTAATCTGATGAAGAAATATAATTTATCAAATGCTAGATTCTTCTTTGAAGAGATTAGGACTAGATTAAGAAAAGATATGTATGAAGAAGCTTACGCACTAGAAAGTATTTTAAAAATGTTTATTTAACGGATGTATATGCATCCGTTTTAATTTTTTTGGTATGATAAACGTTTTCATTGCGTATATAAAAAAAATTGTGATATAATTTTTAAGGAAATTTATAATAAATGAAAGAAGGATACAATATGAAAGTTAGAAATATTGCAATTATTGCCCACGTTGACCACGGTAAAACAACTCTAGTTGACGCCCTTTTAAAATGCAGTCATACATTTAGAGATAATCAAGTTGTTGACACTTGTGTAATGGATAGTAATGCTATTGAGCGTGAAAGAGGTATTACAATCCTATCAAAGAATACTGCAATTAAGTATGAAGATTACAAGATTAATATCCTTGACACTCCAGGTCATGCTGACTTCGGTGGTGAAGTTGAACGTATCATGGGTATGGTTGATGGTGTAATTCTAGTAGTAGACGCTTATGAAGGTACAATGCCTCAAACTCGTTTCGTATTAAAGAAAGCTCTTGAAGCTCATCATAAGCCTATTGTTGTTGTAAACAAAATTGACAAGCCAAGTGCTAGACCTCAACAAGTTGTTGATGAAGTTCTAGATCTTTTAATTGAACTTGGTGCTGATGAAGATCAATTAGAGTTCCCAGTTATCTATACTTCTGCAATTAACCAAACATCTAGCGAATCAAGTGATCCAGCTGATCAAAAGCCAGGTATGGAACCATTATTCAAGAAAATTATTGAATATGTACCAGAACCTGTTGATAACTCAAACGAACCATTACAATTCCAACCTGCAATTCTAGACTACAATGATTTCGTTGGTCGTATTGGTATTGGTAAAATTGCTCGTGGTACTATGCGTGCTAATCAAATGGCTACTTGTATCCGTCGTGATGGTTCATTCACATCATTCCGTGTTCAAAAGTTATTCACATTCTTAGGTCTTGATAAGATTGAAACAGATGTTGCTTATGCTGGTGATATCGTTGCTATCTCAGGTTTATCTGATATCTATATCGGTGAAACTGTATGTAATCAAGGTCAAGAAGAAGCATTACCTGCAATTGTTGTTTCAGAACCAACATTACAAATGACATTTGGTACTAATACAAGCCCATTCTGTGGTAAAGATGGTAAATTAGTTACAGCTTCTAAGATTGAAGAAAGATTAATGAAGGAAATTCAAAAGGATGTATCTTTACGTGTTAAGCGTTTAGGTACTGCTGAAGAATGGATTGTTTCAGGTCGTGGTGAATTACATTTATCAGTTCTTATTGAAACTATGCGTCGTGAAGGATTTGAATTCCAAGTATCAAGCCCTAAGGCTATTATCAAGGAAATTGATGGCGTTAAGTGTGAACCATATGAAGAAGTTACAGTTGAAGCACCTGCTGACTGCATTGGTTCAGTAATCACATTACTAGGAGACCGTGGTGGTGTCATGAAGGATATGAAGAATACTGAAACTCAATCTAAAGTTGTGTTTGACGTACCAGCACGTGGTTTAATCGGATTCAACACTAGCTTTATGGCTGCAACTAAGGGTTATGGTATCTTATCTCATTCATTCGAAGACTATCGTCCAATTCAAGCTTTAAATATTGGTAAGCGTCAATTTGGTGCTTTAGTATCTATTGCTAAAGGTCAAGCAACAGCTTATTCAATTGGTCATGTTGAAGAACGTGGTTCAATGTTTATTGAACCAGGTGAAGAAGTTTATGAAGGTATGATTGTTGGTCAATCTAACAGAGACCTTGATATGGCTGTAAACGTAGTAACTGCTAAGCAACAAACTAACACTCGTTCATCTAACAAGGATATGACTGTTGTATTAAAGAGACCTATTCAATTGTCTCTTGAACAATGTCTTGAATATATCAATGATGATGAATTAGTTGAAGTAACTCCTAACCACATCAGACTTCGTAAGAGAATTCTTGATACAGTTTCTCGTAAGAAGTGGGATGCAAAGCAAAGAGATGCTGAAGAAAATTTATAATAAATTTGTCTACCTTTTGGTAGACTTTTTTATTGTTATGTATTTTTGAAAAATATCTGTGGTATAATAGAGTTAATTTGTGAGGTGTGTTATGAAAAAGTGTTATAAGGTGGGTATTATTGGAGCTACAGGTATGGTTGGACAGCGTTTTGTTACACTTTTAGCCAATCATCCTTGGTTTCATATTGAATTGTTAGCAGCAAGTTCTAATTCTTGTGGTAAAAAATATTATGAATGCGTTGAATCACGTTGGAAGATGCAAGAACCAATTCCTGATTCTATTAAAGATATGGTAGTCTTAGATGCAACAAAAGATAAAGAATATATTGCTAATCATGTTGATTTTGTATTTTGCGCTGTCAATATGAAAAAAGATGATATTAAGAAACTGGAAGAAGAATATGCGCTTCTTGAGTGTCCTGTTATTTCTAATAATAGTGCTCATAGAGGAACAAATGATGTACCTATGATTATTCCTGAAATTAACAGTGATCATTTAGCTATTATTTCATCTCAAAAGAAAAGACTTAAAACTAAGCGTGGATTTATTGCAGTAAAATCTAATTGTTCACTTCAAAGCTATGTTCCGGCTCTAGCTCCTTTGATGAAATATGGCATTGAATCCGTTATGTGCTCAACATATCAAGCTATTTCTGGTGCTGGCAAGACATTTGATACATTCCCTGAAATTGTTGATAATTGTATTCCATTTATCTCAGGTGAAGAAGAAAAGTCAGAACTTGAACCTTTAAAGATTTTTGGACACATTGAAGGTGATAAGATTGTAAATAATAAGAGTTTGAAAATTAGTGCTCAATGTGTTCGTGTTGCGGTTAGCGATGGTCACCTAGCTACTGTATTTGTTAAATTTAAGAATAAGCCGACTAAGGATGAAATTATAACAGCTTGGAGACAATTTAGTGGTGAACCACAGTCTTTAGAATTGCCTAGTGCACCAAAGCATTTTTTAACTTATTTTGATGAACCGGATAGACCTCAAACAAAGCTAGACCGAAACTTAGAAAATGGTATGGGAATATCACTTGGTAGACTTAGAGAGGATAACATTTTTGATTACAAATTTGTAGGATTGTCACATAATACATTACGCGGTGCTGCTGGTGGAGCTGTATTACTTGCTGAACTTTGCGCAAAGAAAGGATATTTTGATTAATGAAATCTCAAATTCCTGAAATAGATGTTCATGGCTTTTCAAGACTTAAAGCTAAAGAATTTATTTATGAAGAATTAGAGAAGTATAGAAAAAAAGGAATCTATACTATTAGAGTTATTCATGGTTGGAACAACGGTACAGTTATCAGAACATGGTTAAATAATAGTAGTGCTATAAAAAAGGATTTAAGAATCAACAAAATAGAAGAAGATATCTTAAATCCAGGAGTTACATATATTTATTTGGCATTATAAAAGGTCGCGACATCGCGACCCTTTTATATTATTTAGTTGTAGCAATATAAGTAGCTACTTCAACTACTTTAGCCATTTCGTTCATATCAGCATATTCATGAACACCATGTTCGTTGTATCCACCTGTTCCAAGGTTTGGAGTAGGGATACCCATAAATGTGATACGTGAACCATCTGTACCACCACGTGTTGGAACACATGTAACATCGACATTTGCAAGCTTATATGCAGCAAGAGCTTTGTTGACTGAACGCATATCATGTTCAATAACTTCTCTCATATTCTTGTAAGAGTCAGTTATTGTAAGAGTGGTAGAACCAGGGTATTTCTTATTAATGAATTCGCAAGCATTTTCAAATTCTTTCTTTTGTTTATTTAATTCATCAGTTGAGTGATTACGAATGATATATGATAATGTAGCACTACCTACATTACCTTCCATTGAATGAAGGTGGTTGAATCCTTCATAACCTGATGTATATTCAGGTCTCTTTTGGACTGGTAATAACGAATTGAATTCCATTGCAAGTAATTGGGCATTAATCATCTTATTTTTTGAATAACCTGGGTGAATATCAAAGCCTTTGAATACTACTTTAGCACTAGCTGCATTGAATGTCTCATATGAGAATTCACGTACATCTCCGCCATCAACTGTATAAGCATAATCAACAGGGAATTTTGTAACATCAAATTTTAATACACCTGTACCAATTTCTTCATCTGGAGTGAACGCAACGTGTATTTCACCATGTGGAAGATTATTCTTAATAATATTATCAAGCATAGTCATAATTACAGCGATACCGCCTTTGTCATCACAGCCAAGAACTGTTGTACCATCTGTTGTAACTAAAGTATCACCAATTTGGTGTTTCATCCATGGGAATTCTTCAATAGATAATGTTAGTCCTGAATTTCCAAGTTTTACAGGATTACCATCAAATGTTACTACATTAGGCTTTACATTAGTTCCTGATACTTCAGGAATAGTGTCCATGTGAGCTAAGAAACCAATCTTATCATAGCCTTCGGCATTTTGAGGTAAGGTAGCATATACTGTACAGTATTCATTAATGAATACATTTGTTAAACCTAATTCTTTTAATTCTTTTTCAAGTACTCGTGCAAGATCATATTGCTTTTGCGTAGATGGAGTTTGAAAATCAAATTTATCATCAGACATTGTATCAATTTGTACATATCTTAAAAATCTATCTAATAGTGTCATATTATATCTCCTTTATATCCAACAAATATTATAAATGAAATGTGAAAAAATGTATACTAACAAGATAATGTAAAGTGGGCTTTACAAATTTTTAAATGTAGCGTATAATGTTTGTAGTGAAAAAAGGAAAAAATATAGTTATGAGAAAAAATATTATATCGATTATTGTACCATTTTATAAAAGTGAAAAAACATTAGAAAAATGTGTAGACTCTATCTTAAATCAAACATATAAAGACCTTGAAGTTATTTTAGTTAATGATAGAGGTGAAGATAATAGCCTTGATATTGCAAGAAGTATTGCAAAAAGAGATAGTAGAGTTGTTGTATACGACAAGAAACATACTGGTGTTTCTGGTTCTCGTAATTACGGTCTTGCAAGAGCTAATGGTGAATACATTCAATTTGTAGATAGTGATGACACACTAGATCCTACTATGTGTGAAAAGATGGTTAATCTTATTCAATCTAATAATGCTGACTTAGCTGTATGCAATTTTGAACATCCTGTATTTAAGAACTTTTTAAAAGATGGTGTTTATGATACATCTAAAAAAGATGATTTATTGCAATATATTCAAACTACATTTGCCGTAGTAGTTCCATGGAATAAATTATGGAAGCATGAATGTATTTCTACTTCATTCGATGAAACTGTAAAATTTGCTGAAGATGACTTATTTAACATTGTCAATCTTGAAAATGTTAAGATTATCGCTTCAACTAGTGAGAAACTATACAATTATTTCATTGCACCAATTGAAGAATGCCCAAGTAGTGCATTAAACTCAATTGCTAATCAAGAAGAATTCTGGAAGACAAAAACTAGCTTCTGGTATTTAAGAGCTCTTTTATATAAGAGAACATATAAGCAAGTTCGTGATTTCCTAAATAAACGTGATAGTAAAGATGTATCTTACGCTCATGTATTTGATTTTATGATTTGGGAATTCTTATTATTTGAACAACAAGGTACTCCTGTTAAAGCTATTAAAGAAGAACTTAAACAAGTATTTGCTGAAAAACGTTTTATTAAATCTTTGAATTGTCGTAAGCAATACGGTATTGAATATAAGTATCGTCCTAAGAAAGATGATGGAAAATTAGTAGAAGAATATGTTGATTTCTGCTATCGTTTCTTTAAAGATAAGAGTGCTGAACATTTTGAAAAGTTCTATGTAATGTTATACTTATTCACTCGTATGTTTATTACAAGAAAGAAGACTAAAAAGGGTATTAATTCTGCTGATATTATTGCGCGTGCTTATCAAGATATTATTTTTGATACAAATAGTGAAGTACGCTATGTTGATAAGCTTATCAATGGTTATAAAAATGGATTTGCAATATAATCCATTTTCTTTTTTATTTTTAAAATATATTTTG